>CAZPTO010000140.1:0-8299 GCA_964589155.1 uncultured Bacteroidaceae bacterium
AATATTATCAACCTTTCTTCTATTTATGGGATCATCAGTGCACCGGATATTCCACCCTACCATGCCTCCAAGGGTGCTGTGCGGCTCATGACAAAAACAGATGCCATTCAATATGCAGATGATAATATCAGGGTCAACTCCGTTCATCCCGGCTTTATCTGGACACCGCTGGTTGAAGCCATGGGCGAAGCATCCGAAGAAGGTGTGGATCAATTCAGGAAAAACCTGGATGCCCTGCACCCTATCGGTCATATCGGCGAACCGGAAGATATTGCCTGGGGAATCGTGTTTCTCGCCAGCGACGAATCGAAGTTCATGACTGGTAGTGAGCTCGTGATAGATGGCGGGTACACCTGTAAGTAATGCGTTCAACCCTGAATACAGAAATCACATCAAATTATTCCCTGGCAATTGTCTTGTGAATATTACCAGGGGATAACGAACAATAAAAAAGAATAGGTAGAAGTACGAGATAAATAGTAATCAAGATGGAAGAGACAGATTATAGTACTGAAAATGGACTGATAACGCGTGAACAGTTTCTTAAACTTGCCGGCGTGCATAGTAATAACTGTGTGTCGGTTTTTATTCCCACGGAACGAGCCGGGGGTCCCGTAGACACCGGACAGGGACAGCTGCGACTGAAAAACAGGTTGAAAGAGGTACGCAATATCCTGGACGAGCAGGGACTGTCCGAAAAAGAGAAAAAAGAGCTCCTGGATCCGGTGGAGGAACTTCTTGAAGATGACCTGTTCTGGAGAAACCAGTCGGATGGGCTCGCTGTTTTTACAGATGGCAATGAGCTGCATATCTTTACATTGCCAGTGCATTTCAGGGGACAGCATTATGTGAGGGATCATTATTATATCTTGCCTGTTGTTCCTTTTTTCAACGACGATGGAATGTATTACCTGCTTGCCCTGAGTATGCAGCAGGTAAAACTTTATGAGTGTTCGAAACACTTTATAGAAGAGATCAGTGTGGAGGATCTTACACCAGGCAGGCTGGAGGATGTAGTCGGGTATGATTATGAACAGAAATCCTTGCAGAACAGGACCGGTCAGGGCGGTGACAGCGGTGCCATGTTTCATGGACAGGGTTCCGGGAAGGATGACAAAGGCATTGAGAAGGAAAAATTTATCCGGGCCGTGGATGAAGGGGTTATGCAGGTGATCAAAGATCAGAAAGCACCCCTGGTGCTGGCCTGTGTAGATGAATATTACCCTGTTTACAAAAAAATTACTTCTTACACACACCTTTTTGATGAACATGTCGGCGGGAACCCTGATGAACTTGATCCGCTTCTATTGCATGAAGAAAGTTGGTTCCTGGTGGAAGAACAATTCATGAATGCGCGCATGGAAAAGGAAAAAGCACTGCGTGATGCTTCAGCGGGATCAAAAGTTAGTACCGATCCTGCTGAGATTGTGCCGGCGGCCGTGGACAGGAGAATTGACACTTTGTTTATCGAGGAGGAAAAGGATCTTTTCGGAATCTATGATATGGAAAAGAGAACCGTCGAACTGGCTGCACCCGGCGAGCGGAGTTACCAGGCGTCACTATATAACCTGGCTGCAGCACATACGTTGCTGAATGGTGGAGAGGTGTTTATGGCTTCATCTGAAGAAATGCCCCTGGAGGGGACAGAGCTGAATGCGCTTTTGAGATACTGATAACGCATAAATGAAACATTCCGGCCTTTTTCATAAAGCCGGAATGTTTCATGGATATTATTCAAGAATATCTTTGGCAACCAGTTCCTTCAGGAAATCGTCCACTTGCTCCACGTTATCAAGATGATACGTGGCTGCCGATAGTTGGCTGTGTTCGCCCACGAGGATGCCGATCCCGTTATCAGTGAGGGTCCTGAATGCATCTTCATCGGTAACATCATCACCGATAAATATTGGGATGTATTCATCCGGCCACGAGAAATTGAGTTTGTCCATGATCCATTCAACGGCCTTCCCTTTGTGCCATTCCAGTGCAGGTTTTACCTCCAGGAGCTTTTTGCCCCTTCCTTTTTTAAAATCCCGGTCATCGCCGATCACCGTATTTACACGTTCTAAGATCTCTTTATAGGCGCCCCTGGGAGCATTCCTGTAATGAATGGCAATGGCATAGTATTTTCGCTCAATCTGTACCCCTTCGATCTCATTTTCAAGAGTTAAGGTGAGCTGTTTTTCCATTTTATCCAGCCGGGGCAGCAGTTCCTGTGCCCCCTCCAGTTCCAGGTGCATGCCTCCGGGTCCTGAAATACGAAATCCGTGGCTCCCTGCGTAGATGATATTTCCCAGGTCGACAAACGACTGAATATCGGAACGGTCCCTGCCGCTGACCACGGCCACGGTATGCTTTTCTGCCAATGCGCGCAGCAATTCCCGCCGTTTCTCCGAAATAACGGCTTTTTCAGGATCTTTTACGATGGGAGAAAGCGTTCCGTCATAATCAAAAAAGAACACCGGCTTTTTGTTTTCGAATTGTTGAATAAAATGCTCCTGGTGATCAAACAGCCCTGGAATAGCCTGTGAGAAAGCAGGTTTTGAATCCGCTTTTCCTATGAAAACGTCAATGTTGTTGATGTCGCGGACAGCGATCGAGGCCCCGGCATTATAAAACGCTCTTTTCTTGTGTTCATCAGTGGAAATACCGATCAGGCTGAAAAATCTTTTTCTTTTTGCGGCCCTGATCAGGATAGGATCATCTGCAAAGAGCAGGGTTCTTCTGGCCGAAATATCTTCTTCAAGCAGTAATTTCCGCACCCTTACCGACACATTATCCTTTTCGTTTTCGGTGAGGAGCCGGGTGATACATACGCGGTCCTCCTGTTCGTTGAGTTTTGCCTTTAACTGATCATCGATGGCGGATCCGAGGTTGAGGATATAGGTTTTTAGCCGTTTCCATTTCAGGACCTGTTCCAGTTCCGGCGTTCCGGATTTCAGCAATATGATTGCTGCATCGATGTTATTGAACTTGATTCTTTTGTTTTCCACGTTTTGAAAAATTTTCCTTATTCCTTTCTAAAAGTATGCCATTGGTTCTGCCAGCCTGCATTCCCGATTGGCCAGATCCCGCCCGTGACAAGGATCCTGTGTATTACAGGATTTTTGGATGTGGTCAGGAGGTGCGCCCGGCGAATCCGGTCTGTTGTGGCATTTCGGCACACTTTTGTATCAAAAATACACAGATTCACGTCTGCACGGGGTATTTCGATGCACTGTTGTTGATTTTCTCCCGGTAGGCTCCGGGGGTCATACCCGTTTCTTTGCGAAATGCTCCTGTAAACGAATTGTAATTATTGAACCCCGCTGATTCAGCTATACTTTTTGTGGTGTGATTCCTGTATGCCTCCTGTCCAAGCATCCTGATTGCTTCCCTGGCGCGGAAGGAATTTACAAATCCGCTGAAGTTGGTATCGTAGTGTGTGCGGATCAGCCGTGAGACATACGTACGGTTGGTACCCAGCCGGCTCGCGATATCCGTGATCTTCAGTTCGTGTTGCAGGTAGGGCTGCTCTTCTTCGAAAACCTGTTCCAGCGCCGGTTTTAACCCACCTGGAATATGGGGAGCATCGATCGGAATACCTTCCTCACCTGGCATGACCCTGTAAAACTCCCCGTTTTCAATGTAACGCTGATGGTTGGCAATATAGGCGATCAGGAAGAAAATCCCCGAGAGCAGGAAGAACAACAGTACCAAAATGGGGTCCGGTGTGCTGTTAAGGTTGCTGTTACCTTTCAGGAGCAGGAAAAGCCCAAGTATTGAGGCGCCCGGGTAGGTGATGTAAAAAATCCGGATCCAGTTGAAATAGTAGTGTTTCAGCCCTGAGAAATAGTCGTCTACCTGTTTCCTGTGTCTTCTGATCAGTCCCTGGCTCAATACAAAATAAAAGGGGATTTGAAGCACGATGATCCCTTTAGAGAAATAATTCACCAGGTAAGGTAATTGTGCGGTGACGCTGTCTCCGCCCGGATAGGGCTGGCCGGAGCCATAATAGGAGAGGTGTTCGACAGGTAACAAAAACTGACAAATGATCCCGGATAGTGTAATGAAGACTGCTGGCAAAAAATGTATGAAGTCTTTTCTTACAAGGCCAGTGCGGCATGTGACCGTGCGAACATAGAACCAGGTCAGCGGGAAGATCATGCAGACGGCGAAGAAGAATACAGGTTCCAGTAGCAGGTACAAGCGGACATTTCCCGTGTAAAATGGGATGATGGAGGTAAATACAATGAAAAAAGCGAGCATCTGTGAAGCGATGTAAAACCCCGGGTTGCGGGGGGAATTGTTTCTGACGAAGAGGATCATTGCCCAGAAGAGGGTGACAAAGGATGGGGCCAGCAGGGCGATGGTTTTCAGGCTGATGATCATTGTTTTTCAGGCTGCTGCGAAGGTTTTCAGGACTGCTACATCAAATTTAAGCTAAAAAATTGTGATTTCATGAATTGAATTGTGAATTCTTATATCCCGGGTTGTTTCCAATTTCATAATTTTCATCATTATTCCCTAAAACCTTTGAATCATGTTTAGATACACGAAGCTATGTGTCCGCGGGAGACTTTTTCCCCTGGTTATTGTATTTGTCCTGTCTTTGATCAGCAATGGATCCTACAGTCAGCCGAACCAGTATTATTTCAGTAATGTGGATACCACCCAGGAATACCAGAGTGCCGGCTTTTGCCGTACACTGAATTATTACTGGGACCAGGCAATGATCGGTCCCGACGGAAAGATCTATTTTGTATTTGTGGATAATTACAACTTGTATTATTATGTTTCATCTGATTTGGGTGCTACCTGGGAGGAACATTTAGTTGAGACAGGACATGAGGGGACCATTTATGCTGCAATGGCGGGCATGACGGTTGACGGCAGGTTGGTAATCGTGTTCACTTTTAACGAAGCATTTACTGCAGCCGGAACTGTGCCCTATGGTTCCGAATTCCGGTATACCGTAATGGGGGCGGTACAGGATGGCGAAGGATGGGCGATCGATCGCATTCGACTGCCGGTGGGTAACAGCGGCCTGTTGCCATTCGGGACCATTACCACAAAATCGGGCATCGTACATGCGATCCTGTACAAATATGGCTGGATGAATTACGGGGGTGAGTTGTACGAAGCAATGTATGATCCGGATGCAAAAAGTTGGTCTGAACTGGAAACCATTAAAGTCTTCAATGACCGTCCGATCGATCATTCCACCTTTCACGTATGCAAACTTGCAGAGGGTGAGAACGACACCATTATCTGCGTATACCAGCGGCACGCAAATGATTCAAAATACCATAACCTCGAAGTGATCATGAAGGGTGAGGGAGGATGGACCGATGAGGAGGTCATCCTGGAAAAAAATGATTATGCCACATACAACCGGTTCGATCTGGACTACGACCGGCACGGGCATATGTATTTCACCTACTTTATGCCGCATGGTCCGGAGGGGCCTGAGCTGTATATCGCCCACAATTCGGTGCGTGAATTTGAAAAGTTCACCGTGTTTGATGCTGCAGACACCCTTCGGAAGATCAGTGTGCATCCTTATCCCGATGGCGTGGCATACCTGTACATGAATTTCAGGGATTCGCTTCCAGAGGTATGGAAGCTGAGTGAAGCAGGGTTGGAGCCTACCGGTTTTCTGCCTGAATTCCTGGCGAAGGACAGTGCGGATGTGATGCGGTTTCATTACCAGGTACCCCTTAAAAATAACTTTTCTGTATTGCCTGGGAATGAGTCGGAAGACAATAAGACAGGTCCGGGATTGTTTGCTTTCACTAATCGTTATGCCGGCAGGGACGGCAGTACGGTTTTCCCTTACCCGATTGTATTCGTCAGTGCAGACCTGAAGCAGGAAGAGATACAACAACCTGTGAGAACGGAAGATATTCAGGGCGTGACCTTCAAAGCTTACCCGAATCCAGGTAACGGGATCTTCAGGTTGGATGCCGGAGATGTTCTACCGTGCGATGTATTCCGGGTATACGATATCATGGGAGCCAGGGTGGGCTCTTTCAGGTTGAATGAGACGCTCCTGGTGGATCTTTCGGCACTGGCAAGCGGCATCTATTTTATCCGGGGTGCTGCCGATGGTCAAACACTGAAGTATATCAAGCAGTGAGTTTACACCTCTTTTTCAAGGTTTCAATTTTTTTAACAATCCTGTAACGAACAAATTGGCGTGGCAGGTGTAATAGGTTATAATTAATGATCAATCAACCTGGAGAAACAAAAAAAACAGAAATCAATGAAAAAGTTATTTATTATACCAGTAATTGCATCCCTCGTAGTTGCATGTAACAATCCGAAAAACGCAGATGAGGCAAAGACAGGCGATGCGCAGAAAGCCGCGGCTTCATCAGGTGCGGTATATGAAGTGAAAAGTGACAGCGAGGTGCACTGGAGGGGCGTGAAACCCACCGGGGAGCATGTCGGAACAGTATCGATCAGTGATGGACAGGTGAAAGTGGCAGGTGGTGAGGTAACTTCCGGAAGCATTACAATTGATCTGAATTCCATTGTAAACGAAGACCTGCAAGGCGATATGAACGCACGTTTGGTGGGACACCTTAAATCAGAAGATTTCTTTTACACAGAAGAGTATCCTACAGCAGAATTTGACATCGTCTCCATGGAGGAATACACTGGCACTGCTCCCGAAGGAGGTGGAACACCTACACATGAAGTGACCGGAAATCTCACCATGAGGGGAGAGACCAAGAGTATTACCTTCCCGGCTGCCATCAGTGTCAGCGACAGCGAGGTAAGTGTGCAGACCAATGAATTTGCGATTGACCGTACCCTCTGGGGAGTCAACTTCAAATCGAAAAAGGTCTTTGCAGAACTGAAGGATGATTTTATCAACGATATGATCAACATGAAGTTTGACGTGACATTTAGCACTGAGTAGTGCGTGTCAGGGTCACTGGAAAGCATGCACGAACAATGGATGATGTAATCAGGTAAAACCGCCTGCATGGCGCGAACTGTTGCGAAATCTGTTCAGAAACAAAAAAAGGAGGTTGTCATTGTGACAGCCTCCTTTTTTTGGAATGCTTTTTGAAACATATAAAGACAGAAGCAAGAGATTGTGTTCTTCATATAAGAATCGTATCTTTGCATGCTGCACAACGGTGCAGTAACATACCGGGGCCGAGTTGGATTTGACAGCGGGTAAAACAGGTATGTAAGCATGTCGAGCATTGGGATTTGGCTCGTAAATATCAGGTCTCATACTTATAATTGGCAATAACAATTATGCTCTCGCTGCGTAATTTTACTAAGTAAAATACGCTTCATCATGGTATAAGATACCGTGACGGGACATCTCCGGAAGCTTTGTTCCCTATCGGGTTTCCAACAGGAGGTGCAGTGAGAATGGGATAGCCACCGGAGGGGTTGTGACTCCGGGGCGAAACATCATCGCAACTAAGGTGCGGATCGGTCGTCTTTCGCCTGTCTGTACCCTACAACCAAGGAAAGACTAAGCATGTAGAAAACATATTGGTTTCTCGTTTGGACCGGGGTTCGATCCCCCGCGGCTCCACCAGAGTACACTTAGACTCCGTCTCTCAGGGACGGGGTTTTTTGGTTTGGGGCATAGGCAGTGTGCATGACCTTTCAGCGCCCTGACTGATTTAATTTCGCTGGATGATTTGCATTTTTTGCTTGCATTATCACACATAAAAATACTAATTTCGGGAAACCGAAAAACCCAAAATATATAGCTATTAATGGATACATTCTGGTTCGATTTCGTCCTGCTGCCGCTGCTGATCTTTACCGCACGGATCATTGATGTTTCACTCGATACAATCCGGGTGATCATGGTCTCGAAAGGATACCGTAAACTTGCTCCCTACATAGGGTTTTTCCAGGTCCTGATCTGGATCATTACCATCACCCGGATCATGGAAAACCTGGATAATTGGATCACCTACGTGGCATACGCTGCAGGTTTTGCCATGGGAACTTACGTGGGAATGTGGCTGGAAGAACGCCTGGCCATCGGAAACGAACTGCTGCGCGTGATCACACGAAAACCGGCAGACGACCTGGTAAAAGTACTAAGGGGAGAGGGTTTTAGTGTAACCGTTGCGGATGGAATGGGGAGAGACGGTGAGGTCGGAATCATTTTCCTGGTAGCCAAAAGAAAAAATCTGAAACAAGCGATTGCAGCGGTAAAGAAATACAATCCACAGGCATTCTATACGATCGAAGATATGCGATTTGTGCGTGATCCGGAAGTGATCACACCTTCGCGAAAATGGAACCGGAGAATGACCCGCTCGAGGTAGACCGT
>CAZPTO010000141.1:0-8277 GCA_964589155.1 uncultured Bacteroidaceae bacterium
ATTGTTATTGAATCGCAAGAAGGAGCGCAGGTGGATGGTGATCGTTGCCGCACTGTTCCTGTTCGCAATCTATATGATCCCGCACAGTATGCGGGGATCTGAATTGGATTATGAATCGGGTGAAGTGATCACAGGAATGTTATTGCTGGTCCTGATCCAGGTAAGAAAAGTATGCCTGTGGAAACCAGAAAACATCCATTTTTGATGGATCTCCCTGACAAGTTAAATGCACATAACTGTTCAAGTTAAATGCACATAACTGTTCAACTTTTTCCTGTGATGAATTGGCTTGCACAAGCAACCCCGATTTGTTATCTTCGAATTTGTTTTTGAAACTATATTTATGAAAAAATACCAGTGCACTATTTGTGGGTTTGTATATGATCCGGTAGAAGGAGATCCTGATTCGGGGATCGCCCCTGGAACTGCTTTCGAGGATATTCCAGATGACTGGTCCTGCCCGGTCTGCGGAGTTACGAAATCTGAATTCGAGCCTGTGGAATAATCGTTCGAACGAACAGCTTGAAACAGGGCCGGCAAGTATTGTCATACCAGCAAAAAAGGACCATTCACTCAACTGTTTCTTTCGTTTTTCTCCGGCACCTGTTTCAGTAACTCCAGGAGGAAGTCCCAGAATTTCGTGACCGTTTGAATATCAAGACGCTCGTCGGGTGTATGCGCACCTTTGATCGTGGGGCCAAAAGAGATCATATCCAGGTCCGGGTATTTTTGCAGGAAGAGTCCGCATTCCAGGCCTGCATGGATGGCTTTGATATCGGGTTCAGTATTGAACAGCTTCTTATATATTTTCCCGGAGATTTTCAGTATTTCAGAATCCGTATTGGGTTGCCAACCCGGATAACCTTCGGAATGTCTTGCCAGGCCTTTTCCAAGGGAGAACAGCGACGCGATACGGTCCGCAATATCCTGCTTTGCCGATTCCACAGAACTTCTCTGGCTGGTTACCAATTCAATATAGTCCGCGTCATCATCTTTCAATACCGCCAGGTTAGTCGAGGTCTCCACCAGACCATCTATATCGGGACTCCAGCTGATGACCCCATGGGGACAGGCATAGATCATGTTCATGATCCTGCGCTGGAATCCTTTTTTATAGCATATTTCGGGGAAAGTGGTCTCCTCCATGGACATTCGGAACCCAGGCTCAATTTTCCTGATCTCATTCGACATCATCTCCACGAAGGTATAGTAATATCCTTTTAAAGGGGCCAAATGTTTTTCTTTCACAACAATCGTGGCAGCAGCTTCGCGGGGAATTGCATTCCTGAGTTTCCCGCCGTTGAAGGAAACCAGGTTAATGTTGAACTGCTGGTCCATATTCCACAGCATCCGGTTCATGATTTTGATGGCATTGCCGAATCCCTTGTGGATTTCATCCCCTGAATGTCCCCCCTGTAATCCTTCAACTGTGAAGCGAAAGGTTGCCCGGTTGCCAGGAACAGTCCTCGTCTTCTTTTTAAATCTTCCTACCGTATCGATCCCACCGGCACAACCGATAAATATTTCTCCCTCATCTTCAGAATCCAGGTTGAGAAGGATCTTCCCCTTGATAAAGCCTTCCTCCAGTCCGAATGCACCCGTCATGCCTGTTTCTTCGTCTGCAGTGAACAGGCATTCGAGCGGACCGTGGGCAATTTCGTCCGACTCCAGGACTGCCAGAGTGGCCGCTATACCTATTCCGTCATCAGCTCCCAGGGTAGTTCCTCTGGCTTTCATCCAGCCATCTTCAATCTTTACCCTGATGGGGTCCCTATTAAAATCATGCTCAACTTCACTCAGCTTTTCACCCACCATGTCCAGGTGGCTCTGCAGAACCACAGTCTCACGTGTTTCAAATCCTGCAGTTGCGGGTTTGGTGATCAGGCAATTTCCAGTGTTGTCTTTCTGAAAGGGCAATTCATGCAGCGAAGCAAATTTCTCCAGGTAGGCGATCATCTGCTCTTCTTGTTTCGGGAGTCTTGGGATTTCCAATATCTCCTGGAAATAATTCCATACTCTTTCTGGCTTTAAATCGTTCATCAGCAAATGGTTATAAGCAGGAGCAGAAAAAGATGTTATTAAATATATTTACGGAAAACATGATATATAACAAATTTTGTCCGGACCGCATGTTTTATATTTATCAAAGATAAAAAACTTAGCTGAACAAGGACCTGCTGCTATCGAAGATGAAATGAACAGGGCCATTATATATATACATTGATAAGTCGTATGTTACCTATTGTTTCAAGTGAGGCAACCCGTATCATGAGAGGGAGTGAGGGGGAGAATGGGAGGAAAAGAGAATGGAAGGAAAATACCGGATGACAGAATGATTAATTTTAACAAGATACATTTATGACAACAAGAACTATTGTAGCCATGCCCGGAGATGGTATCGGCAGAACCGTCTTGAATGAGACGATCAGGGTCCTTGATAAAGGTGGGTTTAATGCTGAATATGTTGAAGGGGATATCGGCTGGGAGTTTTGGAGGAAAGAAGGAAATCCCCTTCCTGACCGGACCCTGGAACTCCTGAAAAAGCATCAAATCGGGTTATTCGGTGCCATCACATCAAAACCGAAGGATGAAGCACTTGAAGAACTGGACCCGTCGCTCAGGGACAAAGGCCTGGTCTACTCCAGTCCGATCGTTGGATTGCGGCAGCATTTCAACCTGGACATCTGCATCAGGCCTTGCCGGACCTACAAGGGGAATCCGCTGAACTTTATCCGTCGTGGCAAAGATGGAGAAGTCGAGGAACCTCTGGTGGATGTGGCCATTTTCAGGCAGAATACGGAAGGTCTATATGGTGGGGTTGAATGGAGTGATCCGCCTGACATGGTCTACAAGGCACTGTTGACCCATCCTAAATTCATCAAGAACTTTTCAATGGTTCCGAAGGAGGAGATCTCCGTATCAACAAGGATCTTCACCAGGAAAGCTACCGAAAGGATCCTGCGCGCAGCATTTAATTATGCGCGCAAACACGGATATGGAAGTGTGACGGTTTGTGAAAAGCCCAATGTGATCCGGGAGACTTCAGGCATGATGTATAAAATGGCCAGGGAAATTCAGAACAGTGATTTCAGGGACATTGAGTTATGGAACACGAATATCGATGCCCAGATGATGTGGCTGACCAAGAATCCTGAAAACTATGGTGTGATTGTCGCGGGAAATATGTTCGGAGATATTGTATCTGATGGTTTTGCCGGTTTGATTGGCGGGTTGGGATTTGCATGCAGTGCCAATATCGGCGAGGAGGTTGCTGTGTTCGAGCCTACACACGGATCCGCACCTAAATATGCCGGGTACAAACACTCTATTGTGAACCCGGTTGCCATGATCGAATCTGCCTGCCTGATGCTGGACCACCTGGAGGAAGTTGAAATTTCCAAAAAGATCAGGAGTGCCATCGCGAGAGTGATCGAGGAGGGCAAAGTAAGAACTTACGATATGATGAAGATGCCCGGGAAGCCCGAAGTGATCGAAAAAGGTGCCGCTACCACACGCGAAATGGCTGATGCTGTAATTGCAGCTTTATAGAAAAGGCGGGTAGTACTTATAAAGGCTGTATAGGGTAACTACTTGAATTTCAGTAATAAAAAAATGTATGCAAATGAGTCGAAAAGAAGTACTGGAACTCTGGCCCGAGATTGAATGGATCGGCGATACGCAACTGCGTGAACAGGTCGCTGACACCTGGCAACTGGCCCTGAAAAAAAGCGTATTGGGACATGGGGATCTGCAGAAGATCCCTTTTACACTGCTGTGCGGACCGGACCTGGAAGTGAGTTTTATGGACCACAAGCGCGCCGTGGTGCATATTGCCAGGCAAAGCGGGGAAAAGATCGTTGAATTCTTTGGTGATTCATTGCCAGTGAACATGGATGTACTGATCGCTGGCGCCATCCTGGCCGATGTAGGAAAACTTTTGGAATATGAATTGGATAGTGATGGAAAAGCACTGCAGGGGCAGTACGGAAAATACCTCAGGCATCCTTTTTCAGGGGTTTCACTGGCGGAGCGTTGTGATGTGCCGGCAGCAGTCTGTCACATCATCGCCACGCATGCCGGGGAGGGTAACATGGTCAGGCGATCCACAGAAGCCTATATTGTCCATCATGCCGATTTCATGACCTTCCTGCCTTTCAAGGAGCGGTTGCAGGAATGAACGATACGAAAGAATGGGCAGTATTGCTAGTTGGGAAAAATTTTCACAATGCGTGCTCCTTCGGCGTTCCCGTAAGCCCTGAACATGGCAGATGTATTAAATTCCATGGCAACACGGCCGTTTTTATCCAGGCAGATGACCCCTCCACGTGCTCCCAATTCATCGATTTTGTCAAAGATGACCTCACGGGCAGCCTGTTCAGCGGTCAGACCTTTATATTCCATCAATGCGGTTACTTCCCGGGCGGCAACGATGCGTATAAAATACTCACCCTGACCTGTACAGGACACTCCAGCCACTCCGTTTTTGGCATAGGTACCTGCACCGATCACAGGCACATCACCTACCCTTCCATGCTTCTTATTGGTAATGCCCCCGGTTGATGTACCTGCATAAAGATCCCCCTTGCTGTCAAGTACAACGCATCCCACCGTCCCGAATTTATTGGCCTTCAAAGCCCTTTCCAGGGAGCGTTTACTGGATTCGGTGAGGAAAAAGGATTGCGGTACGACCTCCAGTCCCTGTGATTTTGCAAACACAGTTGCGCCCGGTCCGGAGAACATTACATGAACCGAGCTGTCCATAACCCTTCGGGCGGCGCTGATGGGATGTCTTACTTCCGTAAGGCCTGTGACGGCCCCTGCATTCAGATCAGATCCCCGCATGATGCTGGCGTCTAATTCAGCTATCCCCTCACTGGTGAGGGCCGCACCTTTACCTGCATTATACAATGGATTGTCTTCCATATACCTGATCACCTGCTCCACCACATCAATACCTGCTGTTCCTGCGGTGAGCAGGTCCAGGCCCATTTGCAATGCGGAGTCCAGGGAGGCTTCGTAAGCAGCGATGCCCTCTTCTCCAAGCCCTTCCCGTGTGGCCCCGCCTGCCCCGCCGTGGATCACAATGGCATATTCATAAGGTGCAATATCAGCATTGCGGGACATTTCATTCTTGCCGGAAGAACCAGGACTGCATCCATTCAGAAGCAACATCGAAAAGAGTACGGAAAAAAAAGTTCTCATTGGTAGGTTTTTTTTGAAAGCATTGTTCGTTAATCAGTTATAAGCTTACTTCACATAAAGATGATCTTGCCACACGTTTTTATTAAGAATTCAATATGTTCTTTCAAACAAACGTATTGCACGCACAAATAGCACCATAAAAAAACTCCCTAAATATACAACTATCCAGGGAGTGTGAAAACAATCTTAGCCGGGGAAATTATTCAAGTACCAGGTTCCCGTATTTGATATCTGCAAGGATCTTTGCAACCGATCCGCCGCCGATCGTTCCCTTTACCTCTTCGCTTCCGGCTTGCTTTTCCTTCACATAATCCCCATCAGGAATGTTAATGGCTCCGTAAGAAACATCTGCCTCGATCGCAAAAGCGGCCTGTTGGTCCAGTCCGGCTTTAAAGTTACCGTATGCAAGGTCTACAAACACCTCGGAAAAGTCCTTTGAAATGGTACCGACAGATACATTGGTATATACTGCATCCAGCTCCAGTATGCCTGTCAGCAGCTCCAGGTTCAATTTATCATATTTACATTCTGCACTCAGTTCTAAAACCTTACCGAAAAAGAGTTTAGAGTAGGCACTTTCCGTTTCCAGGACCATCGATTCATGCACCGTAAGTTCACTATACTTCACTTCGGCTGCAAGCGCAGTTACGTTTTCAATGGTCGCTTCACCGTATTTCAGGTCCAGCATATTCCAACTGTCTCTGTCCTGGTTTGTTAATGCTGTGGCCATCAGGCTGCCGTACCTGACCTCGAGGTTGGCAATTCCAGTGATTTCCTGGATATACATGCTGCCGTAACTCTGTTCCAGGGTAGCATGTATGTAGGCAGGAGCCTTCACATCGTAGACCACGTTGATCTTTGTCTTGCCACCGGTACTGACCTGTTCTACCTCTGTGTCAAAATCCACTCGTGATTTACTTTCTGAAATATCTATTTCGATCTTTTCCAGAATGTCTTCAGCTTTTGATTCTGATTTGGATTCGACGGAAATAGTGATTTCAACATCAACTACATCCCGATCCCAATTGACGATATTGATCTCACCATACGCATTGTCAATACCAAGGGTAAATCCTTCGCTGATATTGTACTGCTTGTTGATCCTTTTTTCTGAGGTCTGTCCTGCTACTGACATTAAGGTTCCTGAAAACAGGACCATCAACAATATGGCATAACGGTTTTTAAATATCTGATTCTTCATTTTGATTGGTTTTATTATTCTGTAACTGTACTAATTGTTCAATAATCCGGTCCATCACCTGCAATTTGATCTGGTAATGCCGGATGAGGGCATTCATCGCACGGTCATCGCCCGGATTGGCATTCAGTTCCTTTAGCAGCTCCTGGTAATACGTATCCATTTCAGAAAGCTCTTCAAGCAGCATTTCCTTCTCTTCACTCGAATTAAAAGGAAGTGCAGCGATATCTTCATACCGGGCATTTACTTGCGATGCATAGAAGCTATTTGTCTGCTGAAACTCTTCAGCAACTGGGTTTGCAGCCATTTTATTACTGCCTTTACTTGATTTAACGATCACGATGCCTGAAGCCAGGATGACGGCAACTGAAGCTGCGATCTGTAATGCATGACGGAAATTCATTGTCCTGACCGGCCGTTGCTGTGCCTTCAGCTTTTTGCTGAAGCGCTTCGTATGACCAGCATCTGGCTCATCACTATTCAGCGAATCACGCATTTTTGTAATATATTTCTCCAGGTCACTCATGATACTGCTTTTAATTCGTTCAATTTCTTTGCAAGCTGCTTCCGCGCCCTGTGATATTGCGTCCTGGAAGTAGCATTTGTAATACCAAGTATTTCAGAGATCTCATCATGATCGTATCCTTCTACCAGGTAAAGTGATAATACCACCCGGTAGCCATCCGGAAGGGCGTACATAGCTTGTTTCACCATATCAATATTCAGCTCCCTGTAATCCAGGTAACTATCGCCTCTGCTCTCTTCAGGTAATTCCGGCACATGTTCCAGCGATATCAGTGTCTTGCGCCCCTTAATTACATCAAGGGCCCTGTTGATCACGATCTTTTTCAACCATGCCCCGAAAGTAACCGTCCCGCTGAAAGTTTCCAGCTTTTGAAAGGCACTGAGAAAACTTTCCTGCATTACATCTTCGGCTTCCGCCGTATCGTTTATGATTCTCAGGGCTATATTATACATCGCCTTATAATATCGTTCATAGATCTCCACCTGGGCCTTACGGTCTCCTTTTTTGCAAGCTTCAATCAGCTTTGAAGTATCCTTTCTGTGGAATTTTCTATTCATATTCGATCCAATGACGAGGTTTAAAATAAAATGTTGCACGTAACCGTGCTTTATTATTTATTTGCGCAACCTGCTATTCCCAGATATCATCATTTTTCGTCGCAGTCAACCATGGCTAATAATGGCAACCATTACAAGCAGAATTAACCGTTGGGATAGCCAGCAACCAATACGATCACCGGCAACAATGTTGTTCACCGGCAGCTGTTGCGTTCATTGGTGATTGCCGCGATCACCGGCAGCTGTTACGATCACCGGTGTGTTGATGTGATCACCGGCAATATCTTTTGGCACTGGGAATCAGCTTTTGACCCTGAACACTGTGTCCAGGACGGTGCCATCCACCCACTTGATCACTGCAGCGATCTCTTCACCGAATGTTGCTGCCTGCGGCACCCCACATATTCGTTCTGCCTCTTCCTTCAGTTCCTGTATGGATTTGACAGGCAAGCCTGCATCTTTTACACTTTCGACCAGGTCATCCCTGAGGGGGTTGATCGCAATACCACGTTCTGTAATAACGACGTCGATCAGCTCTCCGGGTCCGCATAGTGTAGTAACCCGGTCACGGATCACGGGGATCCTGTCACGAAAGAGGGGGATCGGCAATATCACTGTTTTAGAAAACAGGCAATTTTGCCAGCCGCCCAATCCGTGCAGCAGGTACCCATCGGAGTGCGTGACCACGTTGGCGTTGAAATGCGTATCCACTTCAGTGGCACCAAGGATCACAACATCAACCATCCCTGCGAAATTGCCTTTTCCATGGTAATTATAACTTATAAAAGGACTGG
>CAZPTO010000142.1:0-8276 GCA_964589155.1 uncultured Bacteroidaceae bacterium
GCGTCATCCAACGGATGCACGAACATGCTTAGCCATGGTAAAAGATTCATCGGGAATATTGGCAAAACTACTGGATGGTGGTAAAAGTATGGTTGCCGGAAGGCTTTCGGGAGCGTTCCGTAATATAGGAAACGATAAGATTTCCAATAGCATTTTGGATACCATGAAATCTGCCGGTTATGATGTTAGGGAGAAGGATCCATTTAATGAAAAGATGGAACTTGAGCTTAGTTCAAGAGAGGTGTCGCCATATGTCAATCGCATTAAAATCATGTGGGAACAGATGCGAGGTGAAGTAATAAAGTATTTTCCACATGCTCCGAAAGAAATCTTAAAGGTAAATGATTATCTCAAGCAGGTTCAGGAAAATTATAAAAGTGATGCCTATCATTCGCTTTCCATTGAAGGTTATCGGGTTACTCCTGAACTGATTGAGAAAGCGGCAAGTGGTGATTGGGATCCCAATAAAAGTATAGAAGATAATCAGCAGAAGGATGCCATGGCTGCACGTGGTTATTTTCAGGCATTTCAGGTTGTTAAAGCTAGTATTAAATCTGTCCTGGAAGGTGAAAATCCCGGAGAAGTTGTGGATAACGACCATGATAGTTGGTACCGTGAATTATTCGCTCCCAGCGTAGCTGTAGGGCTTACCAAAACATCTGATTTGGCTGGATATCGTAATGGACCGGTCTACATAAAAGGTGCGATGCATACACCGCCCAGGCATGAAGGAGTTCGGGATACAATGCCTGTTTTTTTCGATTTGCTGAAAAATGAACCGGAAGTAAGTGTTCGGGTAGTTCTTGGCCATTTTCTATTTGTTTATATACATCCATATTTTGATGGTAACGGAAGGATAGCTCGTTTTCTAATGAATGTAATGTTGGCATCAGGTAATTATCCATGGACAGTTATAGAGATTGATAAACGTGAGCAATATATGTCCGCATTAGAAAGGGCCAGTGCTGGTAATGATATCACAGATTTTGCTAAATTTATTGGGGAACAGGTTAGCAAAACCATTAATAAGAAAACCGGGTCGATGTAAGATGTGAAGTAATAAATAATTGCGCCAGGATTTGGGGGAAGGTTGGTGGGAGTTGACACTTATTAAAGTCTCAATGCATTATATTTTGCATCTTATAGACTTTTTAAAATTATTTTGATCAGGACATATCTATCAGCGATCAATATTCACAATACCATGTCATATCAGTGTATTCGAGACCTAGCCCTAAATTTATAGTAAACCAATCAGACACTTTATAAGTAACACCTAATGTAGGATTCAGTAGAACTAATAGTGTTACATTTTTAGAAGTATAAGGAGAACAATCTTTTGACAATAATCCACCTGAATCAATTGAAAAATAGGGTGAAATCCTTCTATTAAGAAAGTTAATCTTAAGATCCACAAAAAATGGAATATGTGTACGACTATATGCCAGATTATACCATATTCCCGTACCAGCCCCGACTGACAAATAAGGATTAAATTGATAACCATTTACGATATGCAGTTTTAATCCGTTGGCACCATAATTTCTATTACCATAACCAAATAGGCCTCCAAATTCCACGTTACATTTATAACCTTTTTCTAAGCCATCAAAAACTGAATTACTTAAATCAATCTCAGGAGCATCACCTTCCTGAGAAAACAATGAAACTGCCAATACAATTACGGTAAGTAGCATGAATATGCGTTTCATGATGAGTCATTGATGATTATGTAAAACAGAGTTTTTGTTCAAAGAATTGAACTATTTCGGTCGTTCATTGATCCCGGTTCCCCGTTTCCCTGTGAAGGTCACATTCAGTAGTTCATTCAGCAGATCAGGCCTGAATCTCCGTGTATTAACACTGGTGAAGGTTCCTCCCAGGTTCGTCGTAAGAGCAAATGTAACATCATCAGCGGGGAAGTACATCGTGACACCCATTGTACCCACTGAAGTCCCTGTATGTCCATATGATTCCCAGTCGTCCCCGCTCCAGTGCATAATGCCAAGGAAGTAATCATTTGACATCCTTTCAGATTTGTTTTCCTCAGCGATCATAATGAGCAATGTGGTCGAATCCACAATGTTTCCCCTCATCAATTCCTGCAGAAAGCGGGCATATTCATAAGGTGTTGAGAAAATGCCTTCTGAACCCATGGAATTCTTGCAGAACCTGTTGGAAATATCGGTGCAATTTTGAAGCTGTCCCGGCAAACGCTCCCAGTAACCGTTCACCCGGTTTGGAATGTTTTCGGGGTACCCCGGGTCCGAGCGGTAATAAGTATGGTTCAGCCTCAGGGGCTGCCTGATCTCTTGTTCAAAATATTCACCCAGTCCCATCCCGCTTGCTTCTTCGATGATCATTCCAAGCAGGTTGTAGCCGGCATTTGAATAATTATAACTTTCACCGGGGTCTCCGTACGCCGGCATTCCGTAGAGGTATTTTTCGAATACTTCAGTGGCTGTATTTGGAATCTTTGGGTCATTAAATGCATCTACATAATACTTTAAGTTTTCATCTGTATCAAAAATGCCCGACCTGTGGCTTAACAACTGTCGAATTGTTGCTTCATCGGCATTTGCTATCTGGCTAACCATATCATCGGGTAGATAATTCCTGATCGGATCATCGAGCCCTAGCTTTTCATCTTCTATGAGCCTCATGACCATTGTGGCAATGTATGGCTTTGCCATGCTTGCTGATTGATGAAGGTGACATGGCTGCATGATCGTTCCATCTTCGATACGTGCTATTCCGGAGCAACCGATCCACCAGCCGAAATCCGGAGTCTCAATCGCAACAGATACTCCAGGGAGTCCCATGGCAACGTATTCATCCAGGATTTTTTGGTAGAGCTCGGAATAGGGATTTGACGCATTATCGATTGGTCCGTCGAAATTACATGATTCAACCGGATCGGTGAGTATTTTGGTACATGACACTATCAGCAACAGAGCTGTAAATATTGGTATGAACACTATTCTTTTTTTCATAATGATCACTTTAAGTGGGTTATTTGCTGGATGATTGTATGTTATATCTTATTCCAATCCCTGTCAATGATGTTGGTAAAGCAGGCATGATTTCCGTATAAGGCCCCTGCATCATATATCTGTATTTCAGGTATAAGGAATATTTCCCAGTCTTGTAACCAAGGATAATATCCATCGGAACAGATGATATAAATCGTATTGGTTTAGCCGCTACATAATTATCGTTGTCATCCTGTACGAAAGTTTCCCTTACCGGAAAAAAGAATGATGCACCCACACCGAGTAATCCTTCAGCAAAAATGCCTGAAGAAAGGTTGTACTGGTATCCAATGCTTGTTGTGAGGTTAAATCCCTGGCCCATTATTTCTGTTGTATACCCGGTTAGCTGAGCGGTCTGAAATAACATTGTTTTTTTCTTTTCACGGTATTCAATGCCACCTCCCAGTGTTAGAGCAGGATCAAAATTGCTCCCGAAAGGCTTATATAATGGCCAGAGCGTGATTGACAGATCCGAAAACTCAGCATACAGGGATTTTGACCGATCCTGGGAACAGACTGAAACGGAAATGAAGATCAGTAAAATAAAGGGTAGTTTTTTCATAGCTGGTTGTTTAGTCTGGCTCAACATGTACCTCTTCCACCCGGAGGGGACACATCGCTTAGCCTTGATTATGGAGGATAAGTTATTGTCAATAGTGATGGAATTCCACCAGGATAGTATCAAAAACAAACAAAATAGTCTGAATTGATCAGCACGGGAGGATGGTTCAATGGTTTTGCCTCAAGTATTTGGAAGGATTCATCTGATATACTTCCCTGAAACACCTGGAAAAATAGGATGGGTTGTTATAGCCGACTTCGTACATGACCCTGGATACATTGTTCTCCCCGCTATCGAAGAGCATCGCAGCCTTTTTCATCCGCATGATGCGCAGGAGGTCATTCGGGGTATACCCTGTGACGGCGCTGACCTTGCGGAACAAATGGCTCCTGCTGATGTTAAGTTCACTGGCCATAGAGGTCATGGTGAAATCAGCATCCGGCAGATGCTGTTCAATAATCGATAAAATCTTTTGAAGCAAAGCATCATTGGAAGAAAGGGGTACCTGGCTGCCGGGGGTACTGATAAACTGTCGTTTGAACTGCTCCCTGAGTCTTTTTCGCTGTTCAATCAGGTTTTTCACCCTCACCCGGAGTTCCTCGACATCGAATGGCTTGATCATGTATTCGTCTGCTCCGGTTTCCAATCCTTCCAGCTTGCTTTCCCTGTCTGCTTTTGCTGTTAACAGCACCATGGGGATATGACTTGTTTTCTCCGATTCCCTGATGCTTTTGCACACTTCGATCCCATCCATTTCAGGCATCATCAGATCGCTGATCACCAGGTCGGGGATATGCTCCATGGCCAGGTCGAGGCCTATCCTGCCGTTTTCAGCGCTGAGCACCTGGTACTCCTTTGCAAGCCTGGATGAAATATACGTTCTGAGATCCATATTGTCTTCGATGACCAGGATAAGTGGTCCTGTCATTTTGGTTTTGGAATCTCCAGCAGTGGATCCCTTACTTTTATCTGATGCTTGATGAGCTGCGGTAGGTAAAACTGTTGCAGGATCATTTCCTTGTTGGTTGTCAGCATATAATTCCTCCTCTTTGAAATGTTCTTTCGCAACAGGAATTATCACTGAAAATTTGGTTCCCCGGTTCACTTTGCTTTCAACAGATATGGTTCCCCGGTATAGCTCCAATAATTCTTTTACAAGCGCAAGACCAATTCCGGTTCCATCCCCATTGCGTGTATCGGAATTATCTACCTGGTAGAACCTGTCGAAAATTTTTTCGATTTTGTTTGCCGGTATGCCAACACCAGTATCTGAAACGGATATGATAGCATTTTTCAGATCATCTGAATCAGCATAAGTCTCGTAGTTCAGGGAGATGCGTATCGAACCTCCGGAAGGTGTAAACTTAAATGCATTATTTACAAGGTTGACCAGGATCTTTTCTACCTTATCCCTGTCAAACCAGGTTGCTTTCCTTATTCCCTGTGCCTCGAAATGGTATTTTATGCGCTTGCTTTCTGCCAGGGACAGGAAGTTGCTGAATATGGATCTTGAGAATTCCTCCAGGTTTCCCTCTTCCACTTTCAGGTGTTCCCTCCCAAATTCCAGTTTTGATACATCTAATAACTGATCTATAAGTGTTTGTAAGCGCTTTGCATTGCGGTTCACCATTTCGATTTCTCCACGATCCATTCTGACCGTTTTTGCCCGGGTCTTCAGCGCGTTTTCTACCGGGGCAGTAATCAGGCTTAAGGGTGTCCGAAATTCATGTGAAACATTGGTGAAGAACCTGGACTTCATGCGGTCAACTTCGAGGATCTTTTCCTTTTCGATCCGTTCAATTTCTAGCGCTCTTCTTGTACGTGCCCGATTCAAAAGCAAGGACCTGAACCAAGTTGTTAATCCGATCAGGATCAGGCCGTAGATGGTAAATGCCCACCATGAATACCAGGGTGGAGTTTGAATAACGATGTGCAATTCTTGCCCCTCTTCGTTCCAGATACCATTGTTATTTGATCCGGCAACCTTGAAGGTATAACTGCCCGGTGCAAGGTCTGTATATTCGGCAAAGCGCCTGATTCCCGCATGGATCCAGTCTTTGTCCATTCCTTCCAGCATGTACATGTACTGGTTCTGTTCAGGAGCTTCATAATTCAATGCGGCAAACTCAAAGGAGATGAAATTCTGATTGTGCTCCAGCACTACCTCTTTAACAAAACTGATATCCTTCCTGATAGGGGATCCCGCCCCCGGGATTACTGGTTCATTGAATATTCTGAAGCCGGAAATCATTATCGGGGGAATATCAACATTCCCCTGAAGGCTGTCCGGATCGAATAGCACGATCCCCTGTGAATTGGGGAAGATCATTTCGCCATTGGCACCTGTGCAGGGTTCAGCCCAGGTAAACTGGCTCGCAGGCAATCCGTCTTTTTCATAGAAATTAATAAAGCTTCCGGTTCTCGGGTCAAACCTGGACAACCCGTTCAGGGTGCTGAGCCAGAGGTTCCCGCTCTTATCTTCAAGGATGCCGAGAACATTATTGTCGCAGAGTCCGTCGGCTTCGGTGAAATGGTCAAAAAAAACTTCCATGCAGCCGGAACCGTCCTTCCGTTCTTTCTTCAGCCTGTTCAAACCGCCCCCGATGGTTGCGATCCAGATGGTTCCTGGTTGATAATATTTGCTGATGTACAGGGTCTTGACCCAATCGGTATTCAGTGAGGAATTATCCCCGGAAACACTGGTGTACAAAACCGTGTGTTCGGGGGTAAAACAATGGGGATGAACCTCGGTCAGCGGAGGCAGGATCCTTAGCAAGCCATATCTTGAGGGGAAAAAGATCTCTCCTTCCTTTTCAGCCAGGCAGGTATCGTTGTTGTAGTATTCGATGATCCGGTGGTCAAGATGAATGAATCCATCCACTTCCGGATCATACAGGTCATGGATCCCTTTTCCCGAGTTGAACCAAATTCTTCCATCATGGTCCCTGAATATGAGATGTTCATACATGTATTGGGATACTTTGCCAACCCCGCGCGCCTCGATTTCCCGCCGGGGTGTGAGCGAATTGGACTGGCTTGAATCGGGGAAATAGGATACAAAATCAACTTCTCCTCCCTGTTCCATTAGCGTCTTTGTATAGATCCCGTATCGCGATGCAAACCAGAGATTGCCAAAAACATCCCGGTCAATTCCATTGTTGTAATTAAACGGAAGCATGGTATAGGAATCAATCGAAGCGCTGGCCAGGTTGAATCTTATTGCACCGGGCTCGATGGTGGAGAACCACAGGTTGTTCAATGAATCAGCATGGAGGGCGGTGATATAATTTGCCTCGGTGCCCTTTTTTCCCTGCAAAGCAGAGGGTTTGATAATTCTGAAATTATTGCGCTGAAGTCGTATGTGGCACAATCCTTTATCGGTAACCGGCAGCCAGACACTCCAGGGATTTTCAACCAACAACGCTGTCAGCTGGTTGATCGTTGAAACATTCGAAGGATCGGGGATCCACTCTTCCTCGATAGCCAGTCTATCATCTGTTCCAGATTCTGTTTTCGCGCGGATCAGGCTCTGGTTGACCCGCATCCAGAGGTGTCCGTTTAGATCGTCCTGAAGCGCGAAGGTTACGGATTCCTCACTTAGCATACCTCCTTCCGGGTGCAGCACGATCGGCTCTTCAAATTGCTCTTTCTTCCTGTCAAATCCATACAATCCAAAGACCCCGGTAGACCGGAAATTCCCACGGGAATCTTCAGAGAGGTAAAGAATGAAATTTTTAAAAGAACGAGGATTCTGCGGATCGGGGACATAGCTTTGAAAAGCATCTGTATCGTAATTATATTTATGCAGACCAGAGTATGTAGATGCCCACAATGTACCTTCGCTGTCACAGAAAATATCCGGAACAATATTCTCACTGATAACGGTACCGGCTTCATTCCGGATGGTACCATTGATCATTTTTTCAGTAAATGTTTCGGTTTGTTTATTGAAGGTTACAAGGCCGGGATATATTCCTTCATCCACATCCGCACAATGCATCCAGAGCAAGCCGTTCTGATCCTCGCAGATGCGGTTGACAGGCTGTGGTTGCGGAATTGAATGTTCGCTTGCCGGATCCCGGTACAGGTATTGCCGGATCTGGTCCAGCGGTTCTGAAGGATTAAAGCGAAACAAACCATCAGATGTTCCAAGCCAAAGTAGCCCATCCTCATCTTCATAGATCGATAAAACCTTGATCTTTGATAGGGCATGCTTGTTACCGGGAGCATATTCCAGTTGGGTAAATGTATACCCGTCAAACTTGTTCAGACCGTTGTCGGCTCCGACCCATATCAGTCCCCGGCTGTCCTTGATGATACAGTTGATGTTGTTGCTCGAAAGCCCGTCTCCGGTGGTATAGTACCTGACATTCCAATTTTCAGGCTGGGCATCGATATTGGAAAGTGGCAGAACAAAGATCACTGCATAAAGGGCAAATCGTGGAATTAGTGATAATCTGTTTATTATTTGAATCAGTTTCATCGGGGCAACCTGTACAGCCATCTTTTTAGATCATACGTTCATTCAGAGTTAGCGCCAAAAGAGGCAGATGAATTCTAAAGTTAAGCCATTGATTGCATAATTTCAACCATGGTAATTGTTGAGGTCATAAATCCTGGCACCAGTTTTTTCGCCAGCTTTCCTGTAAATACATGTGAATCAATGTAAAATTTTACATAAA
>CAZPTO010000143.1:0-8175 GCA_964589155.1 uncultured Bacteroidaceae bacterium
TTATTAATGAATTTATTATATCTTTATCGAAATTTTTATTTTTTGAAACAATATGCCGGTAATTTACTCCTGCAACAGCAGCCAGCCGCACCGATTTTTCCTTCCACAACCGTGCCTGTACATCAAGGTCGCCATGGAACATGTAAGAGGTGGTAAGGTAGCTTGTATGGTTCACTTCCAGGGGCATAAATGCTGAAACGGAGGGAACAATATGGAACACCTTTCGCCGATCCATCGAAATCCATGTTTTCACGTTCAGTCCGGGATTGCCCGTATCGCCCCCATTGAAACGCTTCTTGGTCGCAAAGGTAAGACCGGCCCCGATCCTTTCCGGCTGGGCAACCGCTGCTATAGCAAAGAAGAACAGTGCAGTGAGTATGATACTGATCCTTTTCATATGCAACATTTCAACGCTTCATCTGCCCTGCCTGTTGACAGGTCATGTTTTAATCAAAAGACCTGATCTAAATCAGATAATGACATGCAGGTCCTTGAAAATGAAGATCATTAAGTAAACACTATAACAAATGTAAATAAAATATATCACCGAATGCAAGAAGCTTTCTTTTGACCTTGTGAAAATGAGGATAAAAATGTTAAATTTGTTGCTTTCACATTTTAAAACAGGTAATGTAATCATCCATGTCACAGAAAGGAGAAATCATCCAGGTTATCGGTCCCGTAGTAGATGTAAGCTTTGAGTCTTCGGGCGCAGACATGCCAAACATTCACGATGCGCTGGAAATCCCCCGTGCAGATGGCTCGAGGTTGGTCATTGAATGCCAGCAACACATCGGCGAGCATTCTATCCGTGCCATCGCCATGGACTCAACCGACGGACTCCAGCGGGGAATGGAAGTTATACCCACCGGGACCTCTATCACCATGCCCTTTGGAGAACAGATCAAAGGTCGCTTGCTGAATGTAATCGGTGAGCCGATCGACGGGATCGGTAAGGTTGACAAGAGTAAGGGATATCCCATTCACAATCAACCCCCCGAATTCAGCGAACTGAGTACTGAAACCGAGGTGCTGTTCACCGGGATCAAGGTAATTGATCTGCTGGAACCCTATTCAAAAGGGGGAAAGATCGGTTTGTTCGGTGGTGCCGGGGTAGGTAAAACGGTGCTCATCATGGAGCTGATCAATAACATTGCCAAAAAATATTCAGGAATATCTGTATTTGCAGGCGTGGGTGAGCGGACACGTGAAGGAAATGACCTGCTCAGGGAGATGATCGAATCTGGTGTGATCAAATACGGTAAGGAATTTGAAAAATCCATGGAAGAAGGATCGTGGGACCTGGACAAGATCGACCATGAACTCCTCAAGGAATCACAGGCCACCCTGGTATTCGGGCAGATGAACGAACCACCGGGTGCCCGCTCCACTGTGGCTCTTTCAGGACTCACCGTTGCTGAATCCTTCCGGGATGGTGCCGGTGAAGAGGGCAGCGGAAAGGACATCCTGTTTTTTGTAGATAATATTTTCCGCTTTACCCAGGCCGGATCGGAGGTTTCCGCACTGTTGGGACGGATGCCTTCAGCAGTGGGTTACCAGCCAACACTTGCCACTGAAATGGGACTGATGCAGGAAAGGATCACCTCCACCAAGCATGGTTCGATCACCTCTGTGCAGGCGATCTATGTGCCTGCAGATGACCTGACTGACCCTGCCCCGGCAACTACCTTTGCCCACCTGGATGCCACCACTGTATTGAGCAGGAAAATTGCTTCCCTGGGTATCTATCCGGCTGTGGACCCGCTGGATTCAAGTTCCCGGATCCTGTCAGAAGAGATCGTGGGCAAGGAGCACTACCAGACAGCGCAGCGCATCAAGATGCTGCTGCAGCGTTATAATGAATTACAGGATATTATCGCTATCCTTGGAATGGATGAATTGTCCGAAGAAGACAAATTGATCGTGCACCGCGCCAGGCGGGTACAGCGATTCCTTTCACAACCATTCCACGTTGCATCGCAGTTTACCGGCCTTGAAGGCGTCTTTGTCTCTCTTGAAGATTCCATCAAGGGATTCAATATGATCATGGATGGTGATGTGGATAAATATCCTGAAGCAGCATTCAACCTCGTAGGCACGATCGATGATGCCATTGAAAAGGGAGAAAAACTGCTCGCTGAAACCAAATGATTGAATTTACGTATTCAAGAAAAGAAACAAAATGTTGCTGGAAATCATATCACCTGATAAAAGCCTGTACTCAGGAAAGATATTGAGCATCCGGGTACCTGGCTCCAAAGGCTCATTTGAGATCCTGAAAAACCATGCACCCATCATATCAACGCTTGATAAAGGGATGATCGATATTCTTGAAAAGAACGGGGACAGGAGTACGTTTAAAGTGGATGGTGGCGTGATCGAGGCAAAAAACAACAAGATCATTGTACTCGCTGAAAGCGCAAAATAGAATTGGTTTCACTTCTTCCCCATGGCTTCTCCTGGTCATTCTCCTGGTCATTGGAACAGGGCGGATAAATGCGTCCGGCCAGGCCGGCAAATCCACTGTAACGTTATATTCTTCCGACAGCCTGCTCATTACAGCAGATGAATATGTCAGTTCAGATACCCTTCCATACGTGGTTTTACTTCATGAACAGGGATCCAGCAGGGGAGAATACTCAACCATCATTCACCGGTTCCGGAAAATGAACTATAATTGTCTCGTGCCGGACCTGCGCAACGGGGGCAATTCAAGTTTTGTGACCAATGAAACTGCCAGGCGCAGCCGAAAAAGAAAATACGGAAAAAGTGTTGATGATATTGAAGGCGATATCCGGGCAGCAGTCCGGTATGCAACGAAAAAGTCCGGTCAACCTGTTGCACTTGTTGGTGCCGGTGCCAATGGATCCCTTGCAATGAAGGCAGCAAAAGAGCTGGATTCCGTGCAGGCTGTCATCGCCCTGAGCCCGGGCGAATACTTCCGCAATAAGTTCAGTGTTGAAGAAACCCTTACCGGCATTGAAAAGCCTGTCCTGGTTGTTTCCAGCCAGATGGAATACCCATACATGAAACAATTGCTCTCAAATGTTGATGATCATTACAAAGAACTATTCAAGCCTGAAACCCATGAAGGCCGCAGGGGAACAGCAGCACTGATGAGTGAAAATCCTTCACAGGGTGACTACTGGCTTTCCATTCTTCTTTTCTTCAAGGACCTTCAGTAATGGTAAAGTTCCTGGTCATTCGTTTCAGTTCCATTGGTGATATTGTGCTCACCACGCCAGTTGTACGCGGACTGCATCTCCAGGTGGAGGGCGCAGAAATTCATTACCTCACAAAACCCGGTTACGCCTCCCTGCTTACTTCAAATCCTTATATTACCAAAGTCCACACACTTGCAGAGCATCTTCCAGATACCGTCACTACCCTGAAAACAGAAGAATTCGATTATATCATAGACCTGCAAAACAATTTGCGCTCACTGCAAATTAAAAGGGCACTGAAGCGGATGTATTTTACTGTCCACAAACTGAACCTTAAGAAATGGTTGCTGGTGAATTTCAAAATCAACCGTCTTCCCGACAAGCATATCGTTGACAGGTATATGGAAACAGTAGCGCTTTTCAGCGTGAAGCATGACAAGCAGGGCCTGGATTTTTTTATCCCCGAAGAGGACCAGGTCACACCTGGGACCCTGCCCGAACCTTTTCAGTCAGGATATATTGCACTCGTGATTGGTGCAAAACATGACACAAAAAAACTCCCCCTGGAAAAACTGATTGCACTTACAGGCGCACTTCATCATCCGGTAATCCTGGTAGGGGGACCAGAAGATAGGGAAACCGGTAACAGCCTTGTTGATGCGCTGCCGAAGAAAAAGCTCCTGAATGGTTGCGGCCGGTGGTCCATCAACCAGTCTGCCGCTGTCCTCCAACATGCAAAGTGTGTACTCACCCACGACACCGGCATGATGCATATCGCCGCGGCATTCAAAAAGAAGATCATCACCCTCTGGGGCAATACGGTCCCGCAATTTGGGATGTATGCCTACCAGCCTGATCCGCAATCGGTCGATTATGAAGTAGATGGTCTTGCCTGCCGTCCCTGCTCAAAACTCGGAAAACCCTCCTGCCCGAAAAAACATTTTAAATGCATGATGGATCACGATACGGGGAAGATCGCAGCCAGGGCCAATATTCTTTTCTGAGTGGAAAAATTATCAGCAACACAGTTTCCAGCTACTCACTGCGCAACAAACTGGTAGGTGATCTGTCCGCGATGCCTGGCAGGAGCCTCATAATTGCTGCGAAAGGTGGAAGAAAGCGCAGCCGCTTCTGCTGCATCAATAAAGCACTGGGAGTCTCTTGCCGATTCGACCTGAATGACCTTTGCACTGCTCACGGTGCCATCCTGCCGCACCTCAATGTCCACTGTCACCAGCGCTGACCCCTCGCACCTGTATACGGGTATGGTAAGCTTTCGATCCCGGCGATCAAGTGGCGGGTTTGTGAACGCATAGGTAATGCGCGTGGGGCCGGTATACGGTGTTTCCTCTTCCTCTGTCTCAGCAGGTGGCGGGGCCTCTTCCTCATACACATAAGAGGAGATGATCTCCTTCCATTGCTCCCTGTCCTCTATAAATTCCTCATCTTTCTGCGATTCCAGCTCCTCCAGCAGGTCATCCACATAATCCTCCGTGGAGATATCCCTGCTGACCTCGTCATTCACATTCACCGCCCTGTTGCTTGCCTGCTCCCTGGCTTCAAACACCTGCTCGATCCATTCAGGTGGCAGTTCAACCTCCTCCTGCTCCATGAGTTCCTCCAGGGTCACTTCTTCAGTAAAATCCAGCAAAACCCCCAGCTCCCGGTCCTCCTTCAGGCCCTCCACCTTCAGCAATACCAGCACAATGGCGATCAACAGGTGAAGGATTACCGTATACAGGACGGGCACCAGGTTGGTTTTAAAAAATTCCCTGATGTTCCTGGGTCCGTATGAGAAAAGATCTGCCATGTTGGTTCTGCAAAATTATGATCTTCTGCGTAACAAGGAAATATTGTACATTTACATAACGAAGATAAAACAATTAACATATACGAACCGAAACATACACGATATGAAAAAGATCATTGCCCTCGCACTCCTGCTGACTACCCTTGCCAGTTGCAGTATCCTGTCTGAGCTGACCGCTCTTTCAAAATGTGAATTCAGCTTCCACTCCGCCCAGGATCCCGTTGTGGCTGGAATCGATGTAATGAGAATAGACAATTATTCCGACCTCACCTTCCTGGATGGACAACGGATCGTCGCCAATATTCTTCAAAAACGCCTGCCCTTTGGCATCACTGCCAACGTGGAAGTCCGCAACCCCGGCCCTGTCGGTGCGGCACTGAATCATATCGAATGGATCGCCTTCATTGATGATGTCCGGATTTCCACCGGCCGGATCGATCAGCGGGTTGAGATCCCGGGCAATGGAGGTACCACATTGGTTCCCATCCGGATCGAAAGTGACCTGTTCCAGTACCTGCAGGGCGACAATCCCAAGACCATGCTGAATTTTGCATTGAACCTGGTAGACGCCGGCGGTCAGCCCACCAGGCTCAGCTTGAAGATCAAACCATCTGTATATGTAGGAAATACCATGGTTCCCTACCCGGATTATTTTACGATCAGCAAGAGCTTCTCTTCCGGGAATTGATCGAAATACCGGCCCACCGCCAGCATTAGCCAGGCTTTGTGATCGGGAGAACTGCAGAATCAATTCACATCAATGGTGAACAACAGCTCAGGTTTTATCTCACCTGTCCCGGGGAGATAGGCAACCCTGGTGCCCATGGAGATGGGAAAAAAGATTCGCAGGAAATGAAAATCAAACAGCAGGTCCGCACCATATGAAAAATAATCCTTCTCCACCAGTTCCGGCTCAGGATCTGCAATCAAAACATCTTTCCCCCGCAGGTAATCTGCCCAGAGATTACCACGAATGCGCTTGACATATACCACCGGACCGATCTGCAGGTCGGGATACAGGAGCGGAAAACTGTAATCAGCGCTGTAGAGTTCCAGGTCCAGCCCCGCGATACCAGTATATCCACGCGGCAGCGCGATATCGTTCCCAAACAGGTAGCGTTCGGTTTCCTGGACCTGGGTGAGCAGCCGCAGGCGGACAGACTGGTGCCGCAGCAGGCCCGGCACATACAGGGTGAGGCCCGCAGTGCGCAGCGTTCCGAAATTATGCTGATCGAATGGGGCATGCCGCCACCCGGCGAAAGCTGAAAAACCCAGCCTGGGCAAGATCTCCTTTGAACCCATGCGCAGGTAGGAACTCAAATATAAACGGTACAGCAGGCGGTGGACACCGCTCTCGTATCCTGTAAGGTCCTCATTCGGGAACAGGTCTGACGTATAGCTATATCCCAGCAGCGGCTGTGCATAAGAGATGAACTTCCCGGTATTCAACCGCAACGGCACATAGATGCTTGAGCTGAATGTGAGCCTGTCCGGACGTACTGCAACATTGTCAGCCGGATCAAGCCTGTTAATCACCGGGTAGCCCCCGTAATCCATCCTGAAGTCAACAACAGGGTACCTGCCCTTCAGCCTGAACCCCGAGTGCAGGTAATGCAACCTGTCACGGTACTCATAACCCACCATGCCTGTGACCGTACTCAACAGGTTCTGTGTAAGGACAGTTGCCCCCAGGCGCACCGGCAGTTCTTCAGGGGTCAGGGCTGCTTCGGGATTCATATAGTTAAAATAGAGGGGCAGCCAGGAGTGTATATTGATTGCATTGAAAAGTTTGCGGTAGGGTTTGGGCTGGTATTCCCCCGGGGGGACTGCCAGGGAGCTGTCAATGATTTGCCGTTCCAGTGCTGTGGGATCCGCATCTACCTGTTCGGCAGATACGACCGGCTCTTCCATTCGGATTACCGTGGATGCATCCAGCTGCTTTGAGACGGCCCGGTACCCGTCAACATGGTAATCGGCGAACAGCAAACTGCCTGTTTCACGATCCACCGAAGGATCAAAAGCACCCAGGGCTGCATCCGTGATTTTTTCCAACACCTTCCTGTGCATGTCATACCTGTAGATGTTATCGATCCCGGAAAAGGTACCGTTAAAATATACCTGGTCTCCAACGACTTCGGGGTATGAGATATCATCAAATCCTGCATAATACAGTTTTTCCCAGGTACCACTTGACCAGGAATAGCGGTACAGGTACTCGCCTGTCTGATCATTGACAGTGGCGACCAGGGCAGTATCCTGGTCCATCCAGGCAGGGTGTTGCATGAATGCATTTCCCGGGGAACGGACCGTATGCAATACCTTGCCTTCCAGGTCCAGGATCACAAGATAAAAAGCATGATCGGTACGTTGCTCCACCACGGCAATGTAATTGCCGCTTTCAGAAAAAGCCGGTGCATAATAACGCGTCTTTTTCCCAAGTTCCTTTACTTTCTTTTCTTCAAGGTCATAGATGTGGATGTTTGAAAAATTCCTGTTGCTCCAGCGAATATCCGGGACCCACTCATCCCAGGCGATCATGCCTTTGCTATACGTAAACCTTCCGGAATTCATGTACCCTGGCCTGAAGATGCGCTCTGCATGGCCCTGCCCATTGATACGCACAAACGCAGGTATCTGATCCGGGCCTGACTGCAGTGCAATCAGGGATGAATCATTCAGCTTCTGCGGGAACCGGTAACTGGTATAATGTTTTGAAGGTTCAGGACTCCATTGGGTTGTTTGGCCCGGATCGCGCTTTTTGAATGATGCTGCCCAGTGCTCCCTGTAGAAATCCAGCGTGGAATGATAAAGTTCCATTTTCGAGTTGACCCCGTATCTTTTCATGCTGAACCACGTGGGAACCACCAGGTAGGGTTTCCTGGCAACATAGTTTTCCATATCGATCCAGAACTGGTCGCCATAGGTTCTCCTCCCATAACGCACCATGAGGTACCCAAGTTCATAATGGTTGGGGAGCACATCCTTGTATGAGCCAAGGACCGCTTTGGAAAAGGAATAGCGTTGTTCACTTTCCAGCAGGATCGCCTTCATGCGCATTTCAAATGAGGGGAGCCTGCCCCGTCCCGTATAAGAAAACCGAGTTTCAGCATCGACAGCATCGCCTTCAAGATACCACATGGGCAGGAATCCGGTGATGGCTCCTACTGCCTGCTCACCCGCAACAAAGGAAAGTGCCTTGCT
>CAZPTO010000144.1:0-8014 GCA_964589155.1 uncultured Bacteroidaceae bacterium
CAGGATGTCGCTGAAGGAACGTTTATACTCTTCGTCGTAAAGGGTCCTGTATTCCTTCACAAACTTTGCGTAGGATTTTTTCGCAAGACTGTGTTTGCCCAGCTTGAACAAAGTGCGGCATTGCAGGATCATGGCTTCTTCACTTGCATTGTCGAAGGTGAACATGCAGTTGGTCAGGTGCAGGATAAAATCAGGCTCACTTTCGGAGGATTCAATATAATCCGCCAGTTTATCGATAATATCATTTGAAACCTGGGCCTTATATGAATCGAGCCAGTCAGCATCCGTATTCAACAGGAACTGCCCCCTGTCAATGATCTTCAACAGGCTGATGATATCCTCCCGGGTTAATTTGCCCTCTTTCCTGATGATTTCAAGATAGTCCGCATAATCTATATAAATGGTATCCGGATCGTACTCAAATTTCCAGTAGCCGGTATCTTTTGATATGGTCATTTTACCCACCTTATCCAACAGCGATTTGATCTTTACGATATTCACCGCGCGGTTGTTCCTTGCACTCTCATCGCTTTTATCAAACCAGAAAGTCTCCGAAATGATCTGGGAAGATACCCCTTTATTGTTTTTCAGTGAATAAAGCATAATAAAGAGGAGCAATCGCTTCAACAACTGGGTAAAGGACCCTGTGATATCATTCCCTTCCTTATCAATGACCTGGAAACCACCGAACAGTATGATTGAACTCGTAAAAGACTCCTTGCGCCCAAACTTAAATTTGGAGCTGTCCACGATTTTTACAGCATCTTCAGCCACAGCTGTGTTCGCCTTTTTTCTCTTCGACCTGATAATCCACCAAACAAGTCCACCTGTAAGCAACAGCAACAACAGCAGTATGTATACGTATACATTTCCGAACCAGCCAGGACCATTGCTCCTGACAGCCTCCTTAGCGTCAATGCTTTCTTGTGGTGGAAAGGCGATAGTATATACATTCAGCTCGGTTTTGTTACCATGCAGATAGCTGGTAACAGCGATCAGTTTCTTTGAAACCTTGCTGAAATACAATTCAACATTGGACTGAATATCTATAAATCTAAAGTCTATGGGAGAACCCAGCTGATCAATCGCCGGATCCTGAAGGTCGATATGGATCAACTGCAGCGTATTGTCGAACTGGTATTTTGAAAAAGCAAGTGCGTAGAGTTGCTGTTGATGAATGACCGCTGAATTAGCGAAACAAAATGCCTGCGCGTCCTCAGAACAATCATATACCAATAAAAAGCTGCTGTCCTCAAATGAATATTCCAGCAACTCGTAATAATAATCGGGACTAACCGTCTGTTGCCCGCTTTTACTCCCATAACCGCCCAGGATGTACAGACGTTCATTTTCTTCAGAATAAGCGGTAGCAGCAAGATACCTGGGATAAAATTCACCAGTATAACTTACTGTATCAAACCCGGATGCGCCTGGCGCTGAGCGCAGGATCTTATTTTTATAATTGAAATTTCCATATCCACCAAACAAGTATAGGTCTCCATCCGGATGAATAAAATTATTATGGTGCCAGTAATGCGTCAATGACATTGTGTCTTCAGGAAATACAGACCAGGTCTTGCTGGCGGGATCGTACACCGACTTATAATTCTGATCGATAGAATAGGAGACCAGGCGCTCACGCGTGGAATCATAGACCATTGTATTGGAGCTAAGCACCTTGAATGGTTCAGCATAATTTTCCTTCGAGATCGAATTATCTATCAAATCCAGGGTCAGGAGAGCGGTTGACGTCCCGATGTAGAGCAGGTCTTCCTCCTGATTAAATGCAGATTGGGCCAAACCGTCCAGTTCAAATTGTGCGATCATTTTCCAGTTTGCATGCAAATTAAGCAGCCAGTTGGGATTCTTCACCCAGCCGTCATGGCGATGCTTCTCCTCTATGACCACGTCACCTGAAGATTGTTTAAGCGGCCACGCATACTCCTTTGCATTATCGGTCCTCAAGCTGATATCCCTGATCTTCATCTGTGCAACATCTGTTGTTGTAAACTGGTTAAATTCATGTGCACCAAAAAAGATCCGCAGCCCCTCCCTGGTATCATAACCTTCTATTTGATCCACCAGGGTTGTGTCTTCCAGGATACACGCAATGGTCCCTGCGTCAAGGTCAATCCTGAACTCAAAATGCACCCATCCAGAGGTGAGGGTTTCAAGAGGTATGGGAAATGTGATATTGCTTGGCTGGTTATTAAATATGAGCTGAAAATTATTTTCGGTATCGGGCAGGAATCCATGCATGAAATCGATGCTTTTTGATCCGATAACAATCCTGTAGATGTATCCGAAATAAGAAGTCAGGTTGGGCTGGAAACCAAAGTCGAAGGAAAGCTGAAACGAATTGTCAAACTGCAGTGGTTTTTCCGGCGTAAGATACAACTCTGTCCGCTCGTTGAGTGGCAATTCATGACCGGAAAATTGTAAGCCGTAATTCTGGCCATGCAGCTGACCAGACAGAAAAGCCAGGAACACAAAAATAAACAGACCATTAAACAGACCTGGTTGAATACGCATACTATTCTTTTCCTGCCTCATTAAAAATGCTCCTGTATATGACAATAGTTGTCAAAAGTATGTTTTTACCGCAAACAGAAACAAAAATACATAATAAATTAGGATATTCTAAAAAAATAGAGCCTTTCAATATACGTTATCAAGCACCATCGCAGTCCGAATACATTTGCACAACCCGGTCCGAACTATATGTTCCTCCGAACTGTTAATTCTTTTTTAACAGACTGTTAATTCTTTTTTTCTACTTTTCCGGCCCGGTTGTAGAATACAATAAACACTTGAAGCAAAATACATATGCGGAATTTCTTAATCATATCCTTTTTATCCATTATCTCGATAGCACTCCACGCCCAGGGATCCGGGCATTATTACCGCATCATCTCCACCGGTGATGCATGCAAATATATTATTCCTGACCAGGAAATCGGTGATAGCTGGAAGGGCAGGGGGTTTGACGACAGTAGCTGGCTGGATGGCATAAATGGCATCGGGTATGGTGACGGGGACGACAATACTATAGTGGCCTCCGGGATCAGTTCAGTGTACATGAGATTCAGGTTCACCCTGGAAGACACCTCCCTGGTGAGGCAGATGATTCTTGACATGGATTACGACGATGGCTTTGCGGCATACCTCAATGGCAGCGAAATCGCCAGCGGTAACCTGACAAAACCCTATTCATGGAACATGACCCTGGAACGCGATCATGAAGCTTTGTTGTACAGGGAAGCACTGCCCGAAAGAACCATCCTGGAAAGCCGGATCTTTTCAGAACAGATCGTGGAAGGCGAGAACATACTGGCAGTTGAGGTCCATAATGTAAGTACAGCATCAAGCGATCTCTCCTCAAATACCTATTTACATATCAATTTCAATGAGCCTGTGTCCGGTTACAGGGAACCCTCGGGCTGGTTCCGGCCTCCCCCTACCCTGTTCAGTCACCTGCCCATTGTGAAGATCAACACCCATGGTGCATCTATCCCCGACGAGCCCAAGATCCCGGCCTGGATGGAGATCATATTCACTGAAGGTGATACCTCCAGCCAGTATGATGCCGCGAATGTATACTCCGGTCATGTTGCCATTGAAAGAAGGGGTGAGTCTTCTTCCGGATTTCCCAAAAAACAGTATTCCTTCGAAACACGAACCGATTCAGGAACCAACAACAATGTTCCACTGCTGGGCATGCCTGCTGAGAATGACTGGATATTGTATGCTCCTTATTCTGATAAAAGTCTGATAAAGAACGTTCTGACCTACAAGCTGTCGCGGCAGATGGGAGAAGCTGCACCCCGGACCAGGTATGTGGAAGTGCTGCTCAATGGCAGCTACCAGGGAATCTATGTGCTGATTGAAAAGATCAAGCGGGACGATAACCGCGTGGATATTGCCACGCTGTTGCCGCAGGACACGGAGGGTGATGAACTCACTGGGGGATATGTGATCCGGAACGATAAAACCACCGACCTGGAAACTTACGAATACTGGTATGGACCGACGAATCGTCCTTATGGACTGCGAAGCCTATACCAGTTTTATGACCCAAAGTACGATGAGCTGGTATATGAGCAGCGCAGGTATATTGTTGATTTCACAAAAAAATTCGAGGAAACCCTGATCAAGTCATCGTTCAGGGATTCCCTCGATGGCTACAGGAAATACACCGACATCTTCTCCTACATGCATATGATGTTCATCAATGAGCTCAGCATGAACGTGGATTGCTACCATTTCAGTACCTATTTTTACAAAGAAAAAGATTCTGATGGCGGAAAATTCTTTTCCGGTCCGGTGTGGGACTACAACATCGCCTGGGGAAATGTAAATTACGGAAACGTGGATGCCGATGATGGGTTCATCTATACCCGGGGAGGACGCATGTTCCACTGGAAGCGAATGATGGAAGATCCCTGGTATGCCAACGTGGCCTGGAGCAGGTGGGATGACCTCAGGGAAAATGTACTCAGCTGGCAGAATATCGAACACATTATTGACAGCTGTGTCACATTAATGGGTCCGGCCATCGACCGGAATTATGAAAAGTGGCAGGTGCTGGGCACCTATGTCTGGCCCAACGTGGTGTGGCCCGAAACCTATGAAGAGGAGATTGCCATGCTAAAGATCTTTATCACCGACCGGCTCCCCTGGCTGGATAGCCAATGGAGCGGAAAGGGAACAGGCTATAGTGATTATCCTCCGCACCTGGCATGCAAGCCGGATCAATACCTTTCCCCCAACCTTTCAGGCCTTTACCTGGCCTCTGACGGGGTGCTTGATCCGGAATTTGCCTGGGATGATTTTGATATTGATTCCCTGTACAACAATATCAATGGCAGCTGGACCCTGGATGGTACAACGGTTCCTGACGGTACCACCATCACCTGGACTGCGACGGATTCAAGGGGCCAGCAAACCTCCTGCAGCTTCAATGTATATCTGGATGCAAATAATATCTTCAACGATGTATTCAAAGGATACGAACTGAACATTTATCCGAATCCGGCCAGCGAGCGGTTCACCATTGCAGGTAATTTTGTGATTAAACAGGTCATTGTACAATCCATGGAAGGCCGGGTATTTGAGCAAATCGACGGTGTAAACGGGGTTTCCCTCAGCGTCAATGTCAGCGATTACCCCGCCGGTATGTACATCATCACTGTAACCGGGAAAGATGGGTCCAGGATCAGCAGGTTACAATCTGTGGGTCGGTAAACCGTTAGCCATCCTGGAAAAACCGGAATCTTATTACAAAAAAATGAAGGGCTACATATGAGTTGTATGGTATGTCCTTACCAGTGAAGCGCGATACTGCAACAGGAGTGATTCGGCTATCCAGGCATGGATTTAAATTCCTGGGCTCCATATTCAGTCCGTTCGATGATCTCGGCAGGATCTATCTTTATCCGGATGTGCTTCGCAACATGTGCAAATACCTTTGCGCGCTGAAGAATCCACGGTTCATCCGCATGCTGCCAGTAACTTTCCGCCACCAAAAGGGCCTGTTCAGCAGACATATACCTTGGTTCGCTGATCATCTCTTTTTTCAGCTGCCGGAACCTTTCGGTACATGTTAATTCATCTGTGAACATACCTGCAATATCATCTGCGGACATACCTGCAATATAAGGAATAAAAACCTGGTTCCAGGATAGGAAGAAAAAGCTTTACGGAATGAACGAATTATTGATCTTTAAGTTGAGATCGGTTGCTATTCCTTCTTTGCCGGACCTGTGAGCTCTGCTGTTTTCCAGCTGGCCAATCAATCCACGAATTCACCATAGGGCCTGTTTGGAAAGGATAACAGGTAATCTGTCAGAATAGATTTTAGCTCTTCCGCTTTCCCAGTTTCCTGGTCAAAAATGTTATTCTGCTCCCGTGGATCAATCTCCAAGTTGTATAGCTGGTCGCGTTGAAAGTAATTGGGATTCAGCAGTGCTGCATGGTACCCGAGGTGAGTGTTCCTGAGGTAATAGGGTTGGGTGTAGGTATGCCCGTTCCATCCTGTAAACACTGTGCCTGCTTCCATCTGCTCCCTGGATCGCTCATCGTAACGCACGGTAATGTATTTCCAGTCTTTGGTCATCACCCCCCTTGCAAATCCGATCTCGAAGAACAGGTGTTCGTGCAAAGGTTCCATATCCCCTCCAAGTGTGTTTTTGAGACTTACACCATCCAGGTGTTCTGCTGTGGAGAGATCTACGCCAGCCAGGTCCAGAAAAGTTGGAGTGAAATCAATGTTCTGTACCAACTCGTCGTACACCATTCCGGGAGCGATACCCTCAGGCCAATGCATCATGAGGGGTATCTTAACGCCTCCTTCATAAACGGTTGACTTTGCAAAATTGTAGTTCCCATGATCGGAGCATATAATAATCAAGGTGTTGTCCAGGATTCCTTTTTCCTCGAGCTTGTCGACAACAGATCCTACGGCGTGATCGAACCAGGTGAGCCAGGCATGGTCGGGATCCTTCCCTGCCGCCCTGACCTCATCCAGTATCTTATCCCGGTCCGGCATGTTTTCAAACGGATCTTCCACATATCCCTCCCCGGTAAACCCCGGGTTGGCATCCAGTCCGAATACATATTCACCATTCCGCCTGATCCACGGGGCGGGACCATGTGGCACCATTTCACTGTAATACAGAAAGAAAGGTTCATCCCCGACCTGGTCGATAAATTCCAGCGCTGCCTCGTTTTTCCATTCAATGTTATGCACATTCAGTGAATCGTTATACAACTCCCTCAAATTGGCCGCATAGATCCCGTTGGCATAATCAAATCCAAAATCCAGGATCCGGTTGGCCCAGAATTCATGGTTGTGTTGCATGGCCTGGTTGACCCCGGGTTCTTTCGGATTCGCATCATAGGCATATGTCATGAGGCCGTTCTCCTCCCAGTTCTGTTTCCTGAGCAGGTGGTGGTCGATAATGTGGCTTTTTCCCACAAATCCTGTCCTATACCCTGCCTGCTGAAGAAGCCGGGGCAGGTTATCCCTCTGTTCCTCCAACTCGGTATTGTTCTCAACACGAGTCATCTCCCCTTCCGGATGAAGACGCATAAAAGCATTCCCCTCACACCTCCCGGCATACCTGCCTGTCAGGGTGGTGTACCTGCTGGGTGAACAGACAGAGCTGGAGACATATGCCCGGGTGAAGATTATCCCCTTACTGGCAAGCTCATCAATAACAGGCGTATACACATCCGGATCACCACAGAATCCAAACGGATGTGATTGGATCCCCCGGCCGTTCCCGTCTGCAAAATCAAATTCGCTGTCCTCCGGGATGGGCACAATGGAACTCTGATCATCGGTCATGATGTAAATGATGTTGGGTCGCCCGGGTGTTTCGCTGGTTGAACAACCATGCCCGGACAACAGTGCTGACATCAGAACAAAATATGGAGCCACCGTCCATGCACTGCGGGTAATTTTTGCTATTCTTTTTTCCACAAGAATATGATGTTAAAATCCTATGATATAATAAGTGATAAAATTCATTTTCTCTCAAGGTGAACTATTGCCTCACATCATTATATTATTTTAAATAATGTTCAACTAAGTTAACACTAATTATCTCCACCTGAAGGTGCCACATCTTTTTTCCACGCAGACTATTTTGGCCAAACCCGGATGCGGTTCATTCCCACCTCAATATCTGCAAAGGGGCCCGGTGCAGGATGCTCAGGCGCACGCCGCATCCCAAGGTAGTCCCTATTTACCACCAACCTGGTGCCGTCATAGTCCTCGAATGGGGCGCCAGGCACAATTGCCTTACCAAGCATATCGGTAGTTACAAGCTCTGTTTCCGCATTTTCCTGGGCTGGATTCACACTGAAAACCAGGTACAGCGTATCGCCTTCTTCCTCCAACTCCAACCCCGGATCGGTTTCAATAATCACTGCGTCTTCGCCGGAGCAGGGCATGGCTCCGTGATAATATACATTGCCACCCGTTTCCGGAAGCCGCGGCCTGTATTCATAA
>CAZPTO010000145.1:0-2142 GCA_964589155.1 uncultured Bacteroidaceae bacterium
GAGAGAAAAGGAGTTCGCCATCGGCGGACTGAAACAGAGGATTCTGGATGAATAACAAACTCAGTAAATACAGAGACGAATTTCTTTCGGTCCACCTTGACCCCTATATCAGAGATGAAAGATTTGCTATTTTACTGGGAAAATTACTAAAAATAGCTAACATGTAACATTGTTTTACCCGCAGCAGATACCATCAATAGGTTCCCAAATGATTTTATATTAGAATTGAAAGAGAAGAAACTTTCTGACTTGAGGTGCCAGATTGGTGCCTCAAATTGGGAAGATGCCGTAATGAAGCATTAAATTAAATGGCTTTTGGCAGGATAAATACTTTATCAATGTGTCTTGATGTGTGACGAAGAATTTTCAGATACTCTATTATTGCCTGTAGTTGCTTGTTTTTGTTGTATATTTGCATTAGAAATTATTCTTAAGAATATTTGGATTGGGGTGTTCCCGGTCGTCAAAGGCTCAGAAATGGGTCTTTGTTTTTTTATGGGAATTCTTTCAATCCATATAGTTTGGTTCCCTTATTATAAATTTTTGATTTAATTATATCAAAAGCTGGGTTTGTCCTTTCTTTATCATTAACATACCTTGCAATAGGGTAAGCGGCCAGGTCGGCCAGTTGTAATCCATTAAGCTATTTCATTCGGCGAAGCGCAGGTTATTGGGCGTTTTACCGTTAAGCATAAAAGCTGCAACAATACATTATTTCTCTTTAATAAGTAATTTTTTATACTTTTTATCTTTTCTATAAGATGTTATTAAGTTTAAATATCTTATATTTGAGAAAACATTGCAATGGATAAGACCACGCTTAAAAAAATAATTGTCCAGAACCATGACTTTATTCTGAACCTGGACCTGGTTTCGCGTCAAGAACCTTTAGAGCCTGCGGCGAGCTATGTATTCTGCGGAATTCGAAGGTGTGGAAAGAGTTTTTTACAGTATCAGCAGATTCAACGACTCATCAAAAGTCACCACACCGCTCAATTTATCTATATAAATTTTGAGGACGAACGGTTAATAGAATTTCAATCTGCCGATTTTGATCTGATACTGGAATGTGGCATAGAGTTATATGCAGGACAACCCACATTATTCTTTGATGAGATACAAAATATTGACCACTGGGAAAAATTTGCAAGACGCCTGGCAGATCAGGGATACCAGGTTTATATCACCGGAAGCAATGCAAAAATGCTTAGCAAAGAAATCGGGACCACCCTGGGGGGAAGATTTTTTATCAGAGAAATTTATCCTCTATCGTTTTACGAATTTTTACATTTCAGGGGAGTTCAGCCAGTAAAGAATATTGCATTTTCAAAACAAAGATTCGAAATTAAGAAACACTTTGAATTCTATATGCTTTATGGTGGCTTTCCTGAAATATTGAAATACCAAAATCCCAAAGAGTATCTCAGCAGCATTTTTATGAAAGTTTTCTACGGAGATCTGATTGCACGCAACCGTTTGCAAAATGAACAAATGATTAAACTGCTCATAAAAAAACTGGCTGAAAGTGTAAATAATGAAACTTCGATCAACCGTATCAAAAACCTGATCATTTCTGCAGGGCATAAGGTAGGGAGTAATACCATTACGGAATACTTAAATCATCTGTTTGATGCATATTTAATATTCCCACTCAACAATTTCGCATCAAACTTCAGCGAACGTGAAACGAAAAAGAAATATTACTTCATTGATCCCGGTATTTTAAATCTCTTTATTATTGATCAACCAACAAAATTGCTTGAGAATATTGTGTTCCTGCATCTTAACAGACATTACAAGGAGAGGCTTTTCTACTTCAAACGAAAGCTGGAGGTTGATTTTTATGTTCCTGACGAAAAACTGCTTATACAGGTTAGTTTTTCTGTTGCGGATATTGAGACAAAAAAACGTGAGACCAACGCCCTGGAGAACGCTATGCGTGAACTGAAAATAAAACAGGCTACCCTCATTACATATGATGAGGAAGAAACCATTGTAACAGATGATTATTCAATTCAGGTGATCCCAATCTGGCAATGGTTATTAATATTATAATCCAGGGAAATTGAGATCACAAATTATGATATCCAATTCAGAAAAGATAGAATTGAGGAACTACCGATTGGCATCTGCCGGACTGGA
>CAZPTO010000145.1:2152-7985 GCA_964589155.1 uncultured Bacteroidaceae bacterium
GGAAACTAATCAATCAGCATTAAAATAATCTCTCACCCTTAGCAGTTATCTATTCATGAGGATCTTGTTTCTCATTGTATTCCTGCTGTCTTCTTCAGCAGCTTCAGCGCAGAAGAAGACTGATCCTTTTGTGGGTGGCATTGAATTCGGAACAGGGTATGGATCAATTATTGATTTCCGTCTGGACAACAATAACCTCCACAAAGAGTACCTTCTTGAAAGATTGATCTGGCTGCCTTTTAAATTCGGGATCGTCGCAGCGAAATACCTTGACCCGAACGAGTACCTGGAGCTGGGCATGGTTATAGCCAGGAGGAGCTCGTCATTTGTACTATATCATAATTTCCGGACAAGCGGCCATGGTACAGCGCTTCCCGTCATCAGTATCTTCAGCATCGATTTTCCTGTTAAATATTACAAATATGCAGGAAACCTGTTTAATAAACAGATGTGGGCATTTGGCGGTTTGATACCCTCCCTGATCATTCTGCCGGGTGGATCAGGGGATTGGGGTGCTCCTGAAGCATACGCCAGGAGTGCCAGCCTTTCACTCTGTGGTGGGTTGTGCTATGAAAAACGAAAATCCAGGTTGAAATTTCATGCCGGATTAACTGTGACTTCTATAGTCAATACCGATTTCAGAAAAATCCCTGAAGCAGAACGGAATTATGGTAGAAGAATACACCCCTATGAATTGATGTTCTGTTATGGATGGATGTTTAAATAGACATGACTAATTCACCTGACAAGTGTTGAACTGGTGGATTATAATAAGTAGGGTTTATTGGATTTTGAAAAATATTTTTTCAGAATATCAAGCATTTCAACAGCACTATGATCGTTTATAACCGGAGATGATGATTCTGCATCTATTGCATGACATTGAAGTGTCAGAAATGCTGTTTCCGAAATGTCGTTTATATTAATATTTAGTTTCATATTATTATAAATTAATACAATTCGCGCTTATTAGCCTTGCTGGCAACGGTATATGGCAGGGCGTCGTGCCCCTTCTTTTGGTTACATTTACAAATATCCATTCGGTCCTTGTCTTTACAGAAGATAAACAAGGTGAAATTAAGGAAAAAGGAATAAAATCTTTGCCTTTGTTTCAGGCAGGATCAATTTGAGCTGTTCAATTATTTACACCTGTTACATTCAGCAATAAGATTCATAACATGGTCCGTATTGTTACCCAACTTGACTGCTTTTTTCTGTAACGGGATTGGAATTGAACTGAAAATCCATGCAAATTCCTGTATCTAACTGCTCGGCAGAAATTTTAAATGATTTTTTTCCTTTAATTATAAGGTCTCGTCTTGTACTTTCAGCTGCATAGCTAATAACTTTCATATTCCCGTTAGATTTACCTGATTGCTTTAATCCAGCGAAGTGATTTCACCAATGGCATACAAGGGAAGGTTGGTCAGCCACCCTTCATTTCGGAAATCAGACATTGAAGTTCGGATCGAAACAGGGGGTGAAAACTTCTGATAATAAGACTTCAGACTTTTTGCTTTGAGATTTTCTTCGGCCTTGACTTCAAGTGGTATGATCCTTCCCTTGTGCTGGATCAAAAAGTCAATTTCTGCCGAAGCTCTCTCTGCAGACCAATATTTAATCACTGTTTCTTTTTTCGTTTTCAATTGCTGGAGAACATATTGCTCTGTGAGCGCACCTTTGAATTCAGAAAATATGGCATTCCCTTCAATGAGGGTACGGACATCCAGGTCACTCATTGCAGACAGTAAACCCACGTCATGTATAAACAGTTTAAATGCACTGAGATCTTCATAAGCTTTTAATGTAATTCCGGGCTTCGAAACCCGGTAGATCTTATCAACCAGTCCGCAATCAACAAGCCATTCAAGCGCAAGTTCATAATCCTTTGCCCTGGAACCGGACTTGACGGCGCCATAAATAAACTTTTTATTCTCCCTGGCCAGCTGGGATGGAATTGAATTCCAGATCATACGTATTCTCGGAACAATTTCCGGCGGTGCATGCTTTGAAAAATCCTGTTCATAAGCATTTAAGATCCGTTTTTGGATTTCCCTTACCTCCTGAAAATCGTTATGGTTGCTATACGATAGCACTGCTTCGGGCATTCCCCCGGTAAAGTAGTATTGCCTGAGCAGGTGAATGAATTTCTCCCTGAAAGTCTTCATCATCGCCCAGTCTTGGTTTTCAATCAGTTCCAGCAAGGGGGTATTTCCTGTTGCCAAAAGATATTCTTTAAATGACATGGGGTGTAAATCCAGAAATGCTACTTTACCAACGGGAAATGAAGTATGCTTGTGGGTTGCCACACCCAATAATGAGCCCGCAGCAATGAGATGATATTCCTCAGCATCTTCTGCGAAATATTTTAAAGAAGTAATGCCACCTGGCGCCTCCTGGATCTCATCAAAAATAATAAGGGTACTGCCGGGGACGATCTTCATACCTGAATGGATCTCAAGTACTTTAATAATGCGCTCTATGCTATAATCCTCTTTAAATACAGACTGAAGCGTTTTTGCGCTTTCAAAATTAATATAGACTGTTTCTCCATACTCTTTTTTGCCAAATTCCCTGATAAGCCAGGTCTTTCCTACCTGCCTGGCTCCTCTTATCAGCAACGGTTTTCTTTCCGGATCATTCTTCCAGGAAATCAATGTCTGCATCGCAAATCGCTCCATTTCGTATGCGGTATTTTATGCCTGTATGAATACTTAACAAGACAAAAATACGCTTTTTCGTTTGTATAATTGTTATTTTTTACTCTTTTTCGTTTGTTTTTTTGTATACAGATACATATTTTCATTTGTATATATGCAACTACACACTTGATGCTGTGAAATTGAGATATTGGCATTGCCGGAATCCATCTCATTACCCGATGAGATCGTAATGCGTAAAATCTACCTGATCCGGGACCTGAAAGTCATGATTGACCGTGACCTGGCGGAATTGTATGGAGTTGAAACGAAAAAACTCAAGCAGGCTGTTAAAAGGAATATTGAAAGATTCCCTAATGATTTTATGTTCGAATTGAATCAGGAAGAATTTGAAAACTTGAGGTCACAATTTGTGACCTCAATTTGGGGAGGTGCCCGATACAAACCTATGGCCTTTACTGAGCAAGGGGTAGCAATGTTGTCAAGTGTTTTAAACAGCAAAAGGGCCATTGCTATAAATATAAAAATCATCAGGATCTATAACAAATTGAGGCAACTGCGTATTGAATAACAAGATAAAAATATAATATCGTGCACGATATTCTAACTTTTTTGTATATTTGTATCGTTTGCGATATTATCGCTAATGATTTTAAATAGAAGAGATGTAAATATGAATTATAATATTATGGAAACAAAAGAATCAATAACAGGAAAGAAAGTTAAAAGTGAAACTTTCAGGCAAAAGATGTTGCGTAAATTTTATCCTTCAATCCGTAAAATGGGAAAAAAGGGAAAAAACGGGACCGTGTTGATCAATGAACAAAAAGTAAAACCCCTTTCCCCTTTTTATGATTTAGAAATGACGTTAAATAATGGTGACACATTAAGTTTTTCAGCATTTAAAGGGAAAAAGGCTTTACTGGTAAATACAGCTTCTGATTGCGGTTACACTGGACAATATGCCGAATTGCAATCCTTACATGAACAATTCGGAGATACGATCAAAATCATAGCATTTCCTGCAAATGATTTCGCAGAACAAGAAAAATACAACGATAGCGAAATAGCTCAATTCTGCCAGGTAAATTATGGGGTTACTTTTCCAATTGCTTTAAAAGGTGCAGTAATAAAAAACGCTGAGCAACAGCAGGTTTTCAAATGGCTTACTGATAAAAACATGAATGGATGGAATGAACATGCTCCCGATTGGAACTTCAGCAAATACATAATAAATGAAAAAGGTATTTTAACGCATTATTTCGGACCTTCCATTTCTCCTTTAGAAGAAGATTTTATTAATGCGCTGAAATAAAAAATCTTTTAATTCTTTATTTTGAAGAAAAACATTATAAAAAGTCGCAGGCGATTATTTTAATATTTTGTATTATCGTAATTAATTTCCTGCGACAACTTTTAATATGCCATACGAACAACTAAAATTAGAAAATCAATTATGTTTCCCTGTTTATGCCGCATCGAGATTAATAACAAGGGAATATCAACCATTTTTGGAAAATTTAGGAATAACGTATCCGCAATACCTGGTTTTAATGGTTTTGTGGGAGGACGACTGTCTTCCTGTAAACGATATTGCAAAAACACTAATTTTAAATACGAACACTATCACTCCTCTGCTTAAGCGGATGGAACAACAAGGACTTCTCTTCAGAAAACGTTCAGATAAGGATGAACGCAAAGTAATTGTTAAACTAACTGAAAAAGGTAAGGACTTACAGAAAGAAGCTGTTAAAATCCCCGAAGAGTTGATTAAGCGCCTATCAGAAAGTGAATTAGAATTAGATGATCTAGTTAAATTGAAAGAAAGTCTAAATTCAATAATCTCTTCTCTATCGAAATAAAAGGTCTTATTCACTATAGTTTGGACAGGAACATCAAGGTAAACTTACAAATAAGAAGGATTATTGCAAGAATGCGACACTTATCTCCACCCAAAAAGAAATCCTGCATTTAATTACCTGATGAGCAATTTTCCTGAATATGAAGTTTTTTTCGTCCTAAGGTGGTAGATATGTAGTCCGCTTTTCAAATGGTCTACATTTATCTGATCACCGGAATATCCGGACACGGTAAGTATTTTCTTTCCTCCTGTTGTATACAAATCCAATAATACTGGTGATCTTTCTTTCAAATCAAATATAATATACTGACTGGCAGGATTCGGATATACATTTAAGGACGAAACTACTCTTAAGACGTTATCCGTAAAGTTCGGCCTGGAATAATTAAACTTATATCGGTATTTTCCTTCCCATTGATTCATTCCGTCATCCCAGACATATTCTGTGCTTTCGGTGAGCATTCCAGTAAAAAAGTCAGGTAATTCTCCAAGGCTGAATGGAATGAGAATTTCATTCAGCCTGGCATCATATGAAAATGAATATGTATTCATTGCGACAGAATCCCATGTATTGTTATACTTGTCTTTCTGAAGCATCAGTTGAAGCGTCATGTTTTCTTCATGATCATAAGCCAACTCAATCTTTTCAATTTCCCACCACTTTTCAGCACTCTGGTCCCAGTTGAAATAGATGCCATTTGAAATCTGCCCCCTGTCATTAAAGTATATCAACTCCCTGAGATAGGGAGTCCAGTCAACAGCATTTTCATCAGGCTTCCACCTGTAGTAGGTAAATTGAAACGTATTATTCGTATCATCATAGATATACAATCTCCTGTCGTTATTGATCCACGCTAATGAATCCGGATCCCAATCCATACTTACTTTTTCTTTTACCCTGCCATCAGCAGCATAGTAAACTATTTTATCTTTCCACTTCGGTATCAGCTCTGAATCAGGTTTAAAATAGGTGGTCTGTTCAATGACTTTTCCTTCATTGTTGCATTCCCTCTCTATCCTGGAGACTTCTACCCACGCTTCAACATCATTGTAAAATGAAAACTGCCGGTGCAATGTCGCTATTCCGAACGTGTTATACTCATCCAATGACTTCGTGGAAGGAAGAAGCGTGGCTGATGCAGAATTATAGGCGTAGGTAAGCTTTACAGTTTGGTTACCTTCATCGTCATATTCATACTCAATTTGGATATACCCCAAAAAGCCGGACGGCAAGTTAAGCGAGAATGAAGTTAATATGAAACCAAAATTTGGTCTTAATCCATTTTATTATACATTACAGGCATTTGACCTT
>CAZPTO010000146.1:0-7970 GCA_964589155.1 uncultured Bacteroidaceae bacterium
TCCCGGTATCGGGTTACCCTTCGTAATATGCGGTTTACGTTTATAGATATCCCCTTCTAAATTGATTGGTACTTCATAATTTCCAACAATCCAGTAACCACCATCTTCCATCCCCCACATATCAATAACCTCAAAATCATTGGGATCCTGGACTGGTTTCAGACCCAGTTTTATAGAATCATTTAACACTTTATACATATAGAATGAATTTGAACGGTTACCATTTGGTGGCATAATAATGCCCCTGCTACTGGAATGAGATGTATTTTCATTCCACGGATTTGGATATCCCACGACGTTTTCATTAATGAAATTCACATCATATGGTGCATAATAAGGAGCCACCCAACCAAGTTTAGACATCACAAAGCACTCTCCCGGACTTAAAATTGGATTCACATTCGGATCCGACTCAAGTATTTCTGGTGTAACCTCCCATGTGAGAGAATCCACGAATTTTAATCCCGGAATATACGTTGTGTATCTATATAACCAACCCGGAGTGGACAAAATCGGGTCATAAGGATTTGCCCCATTTTTTTGCATTCCAAACGCATAATTTCTCAGATCGATTGGTACCGATCCCGGATTATACACTTCAATATAGCTATTCCCTAAGTAAGCGCTGACAAACTCGGAAAAGAAGGGCTCTGCTAAGAAAGGTTCCACATCGTCAGGATGTTTTTCCTTGATTAGTTCAACTTTATACACTGCTACTGTTGAGTCATCTTCAGCAGTTACCTCAAAAACCACAGTGCGGTCTTCCTGGCTGCCGGTAACTGATTGTGCCCTTGTTGTTTTAACCCTGGCATTATAATCCTGCGTGGTAGGAACAAGTGCAGGAACACCTTCCACATCAAATGGCACCTTTAACTTATAGTTACGTGTTCCGGGTGAAAAGGAGGGGATAGTATCTCCCGTCCAACCAAAGACGTTTTGATATTTCTCCGGTAGATCGGGGAATGTAATTGCAGACAGGTTCGCATTATCACTTGGCAGATAAGACTGAACCTGTATGAAATACGCTTTAACTTTTCCGCTTTCGGAAGTAACCTTTAGTTTATCTCCATTTTTCAAATCGGCACGTTCAACGCCATCTACCCATTCAATTTCCCAGGTCGCATTTGCAGGTTTTTCAAGGTACTTAAAAAGCGTATCTACCCTCAGGTCAAATTCAAGTCCAAAGCCTTTACCTGTAATTGTATCTATACCTGAATCGTGTGTTGTAACGCGGGGCCAGTCCAGGATGCCATTTTGCGCCTTTAACGTCGTAGCACTCCCCGGGCTTCGGTGGTCAACAGGAACAACAATATTAGCATCAGCAGCAGGTGCAGAAACAACAATATCAAAAGTATCTGTGGTTAAAGCGTTGCCCACAGCATAAACAATCAATCTGTCTCCTGTGCGTGCTGAACGATACAGTGAATCTTCCTTTACACCATTTAGCACGTAATTCCAGGCTAATCCAGGCTTTTTCTTCATATTACGCATGATGTCATCCAATCGGCGAACGCCCCACGGTACTGTAATTTGTTTGGCAGCATAATCAACACTAAGGCCTTCTAATGTAGGTTCAAGTGTGTTTTCATCCATTACATAATCACCATGATTCCCAATGGTCCACCAAACATCACGCCACTGGTCATACCCATTGGGCATTTGAATGGGAATCCAGTCAGAATCTTCAAAACTAATCCCTGCAGAAGAAGCAAAGTCGAGATATCCGTTCTTTATGTTGTATCTACGAACAAGTGCTGATGTACCCATCGCGTTGTAAACACCTGCAACGTCATATGCTTTACCAGTAATATTTCTGCCTCCATTACCGTCAAAAAAGCCGCCTACCTGGTCGACAACGGCAGAATCCGATGCAGAGTAATGATGTTCTATAAAGTATGTGCCGCCATCCACTGCAGTATACAGGTTCGCGTATTCTCCTCTTTTAACCAACTGATCGGGATCATCATAAGGATTACTTACACTGTCTTCCGGATAACTCACTCCACCTATTGGTTCAGGCCTGTGGATCAGCTTATCGGCAACCTCGTACATTACTGGTTGCTTCGGCCGCTCATTACCTCCAAGTCTTCCTTCATGTTTTTTATAAAATTCAGGACCAAAATCAAATGCAGTGGTAATCACCCATGACTTACCAGGCAAAAGTACTTTTTCCGGTAAGAACACATAAGCTGGTCGCAGATTCATATACCATCGATCGTTGCATACATCCACTATCCCTGCTGACCACGAATAGCTAGCCAGTTTTCCGATTTTAAACTCGCTCAGGAAAACAGGACCTGTACCCATATTGGTCAATTCCAGGTAGGTCCAGTTTTCGCTGATCAGCCTGGCTTCGGAGATAATCAGCCCGGTCTCCACGTTGTCGGAATAATCACACTGCGCCCCCACTAACGATGAAGCAAAAATGAATAGAAGTAAAAATTTAAGTCGCATAATGTTTGGGTTTTAGTTAGTAATAGTTCTGCATAACTCGTCGCATAAACATGTGGCGCAATCCAATTCGATCCGAATGGCGTGGCGGAATCGTGAACATAAAGATGTTTCCCCTATTCCTTGCCATTCATCACCTGTGTTGCGAGTTCACTGCCAATGCGATCGATCAGTTGCTGCATAAACAGGCTTTGGGGTACAACCTGTTTTTCCGGATGTTCGATGTACCCGGTACCCATCAGGGGAACCCCCTTGTATACCCCGGCCTTTGACGTACCTTCATAACCGGAACGATCATTCGCATACTCCAGTCTGTAAGTCGAATACTCTTCACGTATTTCTCCAGAATAGCCGATGGCAAAGTTCTGCTCAGGTGTAGGAGGATCAAAGACTACAACAGATTCTGCATCGCAGTTCCAGAACACGATGTTGGCACCGGCCCAACCGTGGCCTGATCCCGAGTATCCGCGGTTCAGGGCACCAAGCTGTCCTCCGTCCTTCAGAATGATATTATCGTAAAGAAGTCCCGTGCACCATCGGTGATGCGGTTCGGATATTGTGGTCGATCTCAGTGCCGTACACTCAACGAATGCGTTGGGACCTGTGAGCCGGCTGCCGGCTGCAAAAGCATGTCGCGCATCTTCGGTATAACACTTGTAAAACAGAGAGTGACTCCCGCCACCGAAGCTAAAGGGATACCTGCGTCCTCCCCTGACTGGTGCAACAGGCTCCAGCTTTTTGCAATCCCGAATGGTACAGAATCGGGCGGAGTTGCCGGTTCTTACAGCAGCATTTCGTGTATGCTTCACCGTACAATCCCTCGCCCAACCATTGATGCATGACAGGATGATACCGCTACGGACATTATTCTCCTCATCGCTGAAGTATTCTTCATTTTCTCTTACAGATTTCACAGATGTATCATAATTGGAGACAATGCGCAAAGACTCCACACCGGAAAGCGAATCAATTTCGGACAGGCTTATCTTCTCTACAACCCCGCCTCCGTGTTTCTCCATGATGGTTTGCGGCAACTGTATGTCGAGGGTAATTCTGTTCCCTTCAATCTGCACGATCTGGCGTACATGATTGAACTGATACCTTTGGGCTGTCCAGTTTCCTACTCGTTTGTTTTCCGGCCTGATCTCAGTGAGGCGATCCATTCCCAGGTCCCTGATCCATTTATCGTTGGTCGTTTTCCTGACGTGTATATAGTCACCCTTACTGAATTGCCCCGGATCTTCCACATGCACATGGATACTTCCTGCAGGAATATAGGTATCCGTGATATTGGTTGGTTCACTTATGACAACAGGAGCCGCTTCCGGGTTACCTACCTGTATACCAACGCCCCTGGGATTCCGGTAGATCAGCACAGTGCCGCCCGGACCGTCGCCTTCTCCACGCAGCACCACGCCTGAGCGGACCAGCAGTTCGCCTTCCACGTAGTATGTCCCTTTTGTAAGCAGCACGGCTCCGCGAAATCCATCCTCATCGGGTTGCCGCGATGCGACCCTGTCCAGGGCATTTTGTATCTTCGCACGGCTGTCCGCCCCTCTCGGATAGGCCATTGTCCCTTCAGGAACAACCTCTCCAGAAAGTGGATCCACTGTAACAGCAACCGGCACATCCGGAATCGGCTCTTCACTGCGTTTATATCCACAAATTGAGAAATCAAGGATCTTATCCCCTTTATCGGTATAGGGTTTGTAAACAAGCTTGCCGTCCTTACCCGGATAAACCAAAGCACTGGATTCCGGCTGTTCTGCAGTCAAGCCTGGGTTCACCATCATTTCATTCCTGCTGTAAGGTGGTTCCGCTAAATTCTTACCTGGTGGTTCATCACTTCCTGCTTGGGTAAATGAGGTGCAGATGAGAAGCAGAGATGTAAACAAGCCTTGTAGTTTCATAAATAATATGTTTTGTAATTCAAGTAAGTATAAGTCGCAATCGCTTCCAGTAAATCTATCGATACTTTGGTTGGATTTCGCACATAGGCTAATTGATAATTTCCGCTCTGACAAGTTTCAGAACCTGTTCTGCGGCCAGGAGGTAAGCAGCAGTTCCATATTCCATGGAATCATCCTTACTTACGGACCTTGGATCACTCCCTACCTGTTGTACATAACCTAATTTTCCCGATTCGTTCATCGCCTCGTTTAATCCCTTCCAGGCTTTTTTAACTACCGGTAAGTATGCTTCTTTGTCCAGGAAACCTTCATTAATACCCCAGGCAAGCGCGAAACAGAAGAATCCACTGCTACTGGTTTCAGGTGATTTAAACTGTTTTGGATCGTACAGGCTGGACCTCCAGAATCCATCTTCCTGCTGGAGGCTGGCGATTTTTGTGGCCATTTCCATGTAAACCCTTTCAAAAGCTGGTCGTGTTGTATAATCTTCAGGTAACCATGTGAGTACTTTTGCCAGCCCTGCAATGACCCATCCGTTTCCACGGCCCCAGAACACTTTTTTACCACTTTCTGTTCTCACACCAGAGCCGTCAGGTTTGATTACAAATCTTTCATCACGATAAAACAGACTATCTTCCTCTGAATACAAATGATGATATGTCTCCCACCACATGCTGTTCATCAGGTACAGAAACTCCGGTTGTTCGGTCATCACACTAACTTTCACCATGGCAGGCGGAGCCATATACAATGCATCACACCATGACCAGTTTTTTCTATTTGAATAACCCACCACGGGTCCGGGTTCCGGAGTTTCAATCATGTAATTGAAGGTGTGCAGGGTTGGTTCGATAATGGATGAATTTTGATAGACATTGTATAAATCCGCATAGGTTTGGGCAACTACCTGGTCATCGGCATGCTTTGTCCGATGACCCAGCTGCCAACGATTTCCCTGTCCCCACAGATAGGCAGAGTCCAGGTATCTTTCTTGTTCAGTGACACGATATGCTGCCATCACACCTGTGTAGAAAACACCGCGTATCCAGCCTGTTTCAGGGATCGGCCTGACACTACCATTGCTTCTGACTGCCTCAGGAAATAAATTATTTAACTGCCAGTCACATGCTTTTTCAACTGTAGAGATAATATAGTCTTCAGAGAAATTTTTCTCCTGTGATTGTGCAAATCCGCTATAACAGCCAAATATTAGCACACTCGTAATTACAATCAACTTTTGTTTCATGTTTTTTTCACTCATTGTTTTTATTGTTTTTTTTGGCGGTTTAATTAAAAAACCACTTCATTTTTAAGGAATCTACATATGCGTAGTAATTTTTATTTTCTCTTCAGTCAAGCCCTCACTTGTCGCGCTAAGAACAATTTCTCCTTCCTGCTGTGATGACTGAATAAGTACCATGCATTTCCCGTTAAATGTTTTTCGCTCTGATCCGACAAACGATTCCAGGCTCGTGGGATCGCCATTTCCCACTGCTTTTACTGATCCTTCGCCGGTTACTGAAAAATCAATCAAATTGTCGGCAGTCGGGCAAAGTATTCCATTTTCATCTACCACTGATACAGTGACAAATGCGAGCTCTTTTCCATCGGCACCTATTGCTTTCCGATCTGCTTCCAATACAATTTTTGCGGGTTCTCCCGCTGTTCTGATTGAAGTCTCTTTCAATGGATTATTATTCTCATCCAGCGCAACGACTTTCAATTCCCCGGGTTCGTATGTGATATCATCCCAAACAAGGCGGTAGGTGGTATATAAACCGGATGGATCCTTCTCCCGGACGCCCAGGCTTTTTCCGTTCAGGAACAATTCCCCTTTATCAAAGCTGGTATAACAATGTACTGAAACTTCCTGTCCCGGTTCCCAGTTCCAGTGCGGCAGCAGGTGCAATACCTCTTTTTCGGTCCATTTGCTTTGATACAGGTAATACCTGTCTTTGGGAATGCCGGATAGGTCGATGATACCAAAATATGAGCTACGCGATGGCCATTCTTCATTAAACGGGGTAGGTTCTCCCAGGTAATCGAACCCTGTCCAGACAAACTCCCCGGCAATAAACCTGAAAGAATCCTGTGCTGCAAACTCCCGGTCGGGGGAGTTGGCCCAGCGTGGAAATTCCATGTCGAAAGCGTTCGCATGATAGGGTTCACGGGTATAATGCACCCGTTCTATCGCAGGAAAAAAATATGCGCCGCGTGAACTGACAGTAGATGCGGTTTCACTTCCGTACATGTTCCAGTCGGGAAATTTTTCATGAATAAAATTGTAATGCTCTGGCTTATAATTCCATCCAACTACATCTACAATGTCGGCAAACCCGTTTTCGATTGCTGCCTGCCACTTGTTAAAGCCGGCCGTAGTTGGACGTGTAGGGTCTTCACGCTGGCATATATCCACCAGGAATTGACAGTATTCTGCACCCCCATCGATGTTCTGTTCCCGGATTTCATTGCCAATACTCCAGGCAATTACTGAAGGGTGGTTCCTGTCACGGTGGATGAAAGCTACCATATCTTTTTCAGCCCATTCATCCCACAACTTATTGTATCCGTTTTCAGTTTTGGGATATTTCCATTCATCAAAAGCCTCATTAATCACCAAGAAACCCATTTCGTCGGCCAGGTCAAGCAATTCGGGGGCCGGGGGATTGTGGCTGGTGCGAATGGCATTACAGCCCATTTCCTGCAATAGTTTCATGCGGTGGCGCATTGATGAAACATTGAATGCTGCTCCCAATGGCCCCAGGTCGTGGTGCAGGCAAACCCCCTTTAATTGAATCCGTTCTCCATTCAGGAAAAAACCGTCGTTATTTGTGAATTCAATATACCTGAATCCGAAGGGCGTTTTGTATCGATCCACCTCTTTCCCGCCTTCAAAAACTTTCGTAATCGCGGTATACTGTATTGGGGTATCCAATGACCATAATTGGGGAGAGATAACTTCCAGGTGCTGATCAATGGATGTCACTTCCTGAAGCGTTACTTGATCGGATTTAAAAGCTACGCTAGTACCATTGGTATCAAAAATCTCGGTTTCAACAGTTACCTCTTTCGCTCCACCGGTCGTATTCACAAGGGTTGTGGTTTGATGCACTGTCCCCTTCCCGTTCTGGATTTCGGGCGTGGTCACATACGTTCCCCACTGTTTAATAAAAACAGGGTTGGTCACTACCATCCTGACATCCCGGTAGATGCCTGCCCCTGGATACCAGCGCGAAGAATAAGGTTTGTTCTCCAGCCTGACGGCCAGGATGTTACTACCACCAAAATTCACTGCCTCTGTAACATCGAATCCGAAAGATGCATACCCATAGGGCCATTCCCCGATAAAATTTCCGTTCAGGTATACCCTGGCATGGCTCATGGCCCCGTCGAACTCCAGGTGAATACGTTTCTCTTTATAAGAAGCCGGTATATCCAGCGATTTACGGTACCATCCCACACCAATATGCGGTAATGCCCCGGTTCGCCCGACGCGAATTCTGGGTTTCCTTTCACCATCCGCTATCACTGTTGTTTCCTGCACATCGATGGTTTTGTCAAACTCGCCTGAAATGGCCCAGTCGTGGGGAATGGAAACGGTTTCCCAAT
>CAZPTO010000147.1:0-7967 GCA_964589155.1 uncultured Bacteroidaceae bacterium
CCGCCGGGAACTTTTATGAGTGGTGAAGTACCTGATTTTAAGTTTTCTATATAGTCGGGCGGATGCAAATACTGCGGTCGCCGCTGCGGAAAAGACCAATAGCAGAAAAATGAACAGCAGACCCAGGTAAAATAAATTCCTGTTTTGTACAAGGGCAACACCCAGGGTATTGCGAATGGGCTCTATGAGTACAATGCTCAGAAGAACCCCTAATATGAAGGCAATCATTCCCAGGGTCAGAAACTCAATAAAAAACTGCTGGAAAAAAATCTTTCTCGTTGCCCCCAGCTGCCACTGGCATATCAGTTTCTTCATATTCAACTGGTTCTGGCTCACCGACAGCAGTGCGAAATTGAACCATGCAAGGACAAAGACCAGTAAACCGGCAATAAAGAGGACCACCAATGTGAGGTACTGCACATTCCTTCCGAGTTCGCGGGCAAGGTGCGATTTCAGATGGATGTCCGCTAGCGGGGTGATGAAAGGATCGATCCCACGTGCATATTCCTGGTCATTGTTGTCCCGGATAAGCTGTCTTACCTGCTGTTCGATCTTCTCACTTTTCGCTCCGGGGACCAGTTTCGCATACACCCATGCCGTGCCGCTGTATTCGTCGGGCTGATCAAAAGAGGTGAGCAGATCAAGGCTGAAATGTGTATTCTCAGGAAATGCGCGATACACACCTGTCACCTCATACCAATCTGGCTGATAGCCAAACTGATGAACCAGCTGTATCGATTGTCCCACGGGATTCTCATCTCCAAAATATTTTCTTGCTGTTTCCAGGGAAAGAATGACTTTAAAGGGATCATTCAACGCGGTTGTGATGTCCCCGATGACCATTTCCGGACTGAATATTTCCAGGAATTCAGGATCACATGCATAGCTCCTGTCTTCGTAAAAAACGATGTTATCCTTCTTCACAATGGCATTCCTGAAAGGCGCCAGCCGCGCCAGTGTGACAATCTCCGGAATATCTGATTTCGTGTAGAGTTGATTCACCACATCGCCATGGATCATGCGTGCGGTGTGCCGCTCGAAATTATCCTTCTTCTCGTACAATGAAATCCTGCAGATCTGCTCTGAATCCTCGAAATGTTTGTCAAAACTGAGATGCCAGGCTGTCCACTGCAGGATGGCAAGGAACGTGGTTATCCCCAGCGCAAGTCCGCCGACAACAATCACGGTGTACAGCAGGTGCCGTCGAAGATTTCTCAGGGTTAGTAATAGAAGCCTTCCTGTCATAGGTTACTTTCCAAGCTTCATGTAAAGATAGCATTTACGCGGAAAGATTGTCGCATGGTCGAAATGTTTTTCAACCCTGGGCTGTTAACAATATAAATTACCCGGTTTGGAGAAAGGAACCATTGCGGGTTATGTGAGGCGGTCATGTCCCTGCGCCGCCCTCAGTCTGATCTGCAAGATAATTCCTTACCAGGCGCATTGATTCTTTCCCTTCAGGCAGGACCATGTAAAAACTCATAAAACCGTGGATCATGCCTTCATACTCGAAGTAAGTGACATCCTGACCGGCTTCCTGCAGCTTTTCTGCATACCTGCGTCCATCGTCCCGCAGGGGATCCACCTGGGCGGTGATTATTAATACAGGCGGCAGGTCTCCTGACAGGTCCCCCTCCAGCGGTGAAACATATGGATGATCTTCAGGAATGGAATCCGGGAGATAACTTTTCTTGGTATTCATTAAAAAATCCTCTGTAAGAATATAGGAACGGTCATCATCGCGCAGAAAATAAACCCGTGAAGGAAATTCTTTCTCAAGGAATGTGGTAGGAGGGTAATACAGCACCTGGCAAAGTATCTCGTCCCTCTGTTCATCTCTTTTTTTCAAGGCGAGTACCGTGGCAAGGTTGGCACCGGCACTGTCTCCCATCAGTATGATTTTGTCACCTGCAATACCGAGCTCTTTCCTGTTGGCAATGATCCAGTCCATTACTGCCTCAGTATCTGTAAGTGCAGCAGGGTAGGGATGTTCAGGTGCCAACCGGTAATCTGCTGAGATCACGATCATTTCAGTAATGCGTGCAAGTTTCTTCACTGCCATATCGTATTCTTCAATACTTCCATAACTAAATCCACCACCATGAATGAAAAAGATAGCCGGTGTTGGTTTCCGGGAGGATTTCCGGCTTGGATAATAGATCCGGATCGGCACATCATATTCCACATGCGAAACTTTTGTATCCACCACCTTGTGCATAGCCGGTTCAAGTATGTTGATCAGTCTTTTTGCAAATTCGTTGTCGTAGGGGTTTTCCTGGACCCGGTCAATCGCCTTTAGTAACCGGTAAGCTTTTGGATCAAGACAAGTTCCTGGTTCGGCCGTGGCAAATTTTTCTTTTTTGCAGGGTTCTGGATCATCAGGAACTCTTGTATCACTGAATGTTGTGGCAGAGATGAATAAAAATGAAATGATCACAAGGGGTAGTGTTTTTTTCATCCTGGTATATAGGTTGATGAGCATTGTCAACTATTTTGCGTTCTTTTTTTATACAGGCACCCCACTGGGGAATGAAAATAATTACTGAATAAACTATACAGCAAATTTCATGCAGACTTGGCTACAATTTCGGTCCAATCTGCTTTTTTAAGTATATGTTATTGAATATCCCGGAAAAAAACCGCCTAATGGCTTTTACTTACCATTAACTGCAGTTTGCATCCCGCATGTTGCAATACGCTTAATTAATGTGTAAATAATTGCATTTCAAAGTATTATGCTGTATTTTAATGGTTCAATTGAGTGATTTAAACTGATGATGAGACAATGTGCAATGATATTAATTCTCTTTTGCTGTGGCATACTGGTCAGTGCACAGCAGGTTTCTCTTTTCGAGAATAAGGTATTGGGAATTGCATTTGCACCCGGGTCCACCTGGCAAAGTGTGGAAAATGCCTCCTCAGAAACCCTGGAATTGGTCAATAAGAACCACAACCTTCAGTTGCGGATGTGGTTTGAACGCACTGGCAAGTCCGCACAGGAATATCTTGACGAGTTGACAGACAGGGAAGGTCTGAGTCGTGTAGCCGAACCATTTGCAACGAAGGTGGACCAGCATGATGCCGTGGGAGTGATTGCCTGCTGTTCGGAAATGAGACGCCCGGTGAAGGTGCTCCTGATCGCCGTAAAAAACAGTGAAGGTTTCTATACGTTGCGGTTTAAATGCCCTGACGAATGTTTCAGGGATCACAGGTATCAGATGCAGCAACTGATCAGCTCCATAGTCATAAGGAACAATAAAGAGTCCTACATATATTATGCTGAAACATGCCGGAATTCCTGAGCCGGTCACCTCTCCCTCCTGAATCTTGCTTAAGCTGCCACAGTTCCCCTTCCCAGTGCGCGAAGCATTTTGTAATGCTGAGCGATCGCCGCCCGAAAGGTAGGCTGCACATGATAAGGTAAATTATATTCCCTGGCTGTTTCACGCACAATCCTGGATATTTTCGGGTAATGCACATGGCAGATGGCCGGAAATAAATGGTGCTCCACCTGGTAATTCAATGCACCGATCAGCCATGACAACACCTTTTTCTTCGGGGCATAATTCGTAGTGGTCATCAGCTGGTGGATTGCCCAGTTTTTACCGATCAGACCCTTATTATCAGGAAGGGGATAGGCTGAAGATGGCATCACGTGTGCTGTTTGGAAGATGACTGCGAGGGAGAACCCTGTAATAAAATGCATAACGAAATACAGGATCAGGACCATCCACCATGCAATAGGAAGCAGGATCATCGGAAGTACCAGCAGGTAACCGTAATAAAGGACCTTGGAAATGATCATCTCTGCGATCAGTTGCCCGGTAGATTTCTCCCTGCTTAACTTTACTCCTTCTTTTATATATCCGAAGAGCTGCTTGAAATCCTTATTGATGGACCACATAAGGGTCATCAATCCATACAGGAACCATGCATATATATGCTGATACCGGTGAATTTTCTTTAATGGCTGGTTGGGAGAGAAACGCAGGATATCTCCGGCATCAATGTCCTCGTCATGACCATCAATATTGGTAAATCCATGGTGCAATGTGTTATGCTGGTGCTGCCAGTTGGCATAAAATCCCCCCAGCATATTCAGGGAATAGGAGAGGATCTTATTTACAGTCTGGTTTTTAGAGTAAGACCTGTGGTTGGCATCGTGCATTACAGAAAGCCCGATCCCTGCAGTCCCAAGTCCCATCACTACCCAGCACAATGCGATCAGCCATGGCTGGGTAACCAGTCCTGTGAGCATGGACAGGTAAGGTATAAAAAACAGCGCGAACATGAATATGGTTTTGATTACCATGTTCCTGTTCCCAAACCTGGAAATGTTGTTTTCTTCAAAATAGGATTTAACCCTTCCCCTCAAAGTGTTCACGAATGCGGTCTCTTCCTTGTTCGCGAACTTTATACTTTTTTCCTTCACTAGCATATAAAATTGTGTTGCGTCTAAAAAATAGTGCAACAAATGACTTAATACAATATCTTTAGTCCAAACAGAAAAAGACGGATTTTGTTCCGGCAAAGGGGTGAAATTACATAATTGGGGATGTGTAAAAAACACAAAAAAAGGTCCCCGGCGAACCGGGGACCATCACACTATAAGTCTCTTGAGTACGTTCCTACCTGTAACCACCATCCCTGGGACCGCGACGGTCGTCGTTCCTGGGATTTGCTTTTTTAACTACGATGGTCCTGCCTTGCAGTTCAGTGTCATTGAGTCCGTCGATGGCAGCCTGACCTTCTGAGTCATCTGGCATTTCAACGAAACCATACCCTTTTGATCTGCCGGAGAATTTGTCCATAATAATTTTTACAGAGCTGACTTCTCCATACGCTTCGAAAGCGGATCTGAGATCCTCTTCCTGTGTGTCATAATTCAATTTTGCACAAAAAATGTTCATAAGAAAAATAAATAAATTAATACAAAAGTCCCTTTAGGAACTTATAAAACTTGTCAAAGATACGATACAAAGAAATACAAAAGCCAAATTTCGGCATTAATTTCACTTTTTTCCTGATTATTAGGTTTTTCTTAACAATTCTAGCCTGCTTTTCCTTCATCAGAACCAGCCAGAGGTGCTGAGCCTGGAGGGGATTTTGAAGCTTTACCTGTAAACCGCATGAACAGGTATCCCAGGATTCCCGCCACAAATGAGCCGATCAGAATACCAATCTTTGCTGAATTGGTCAGTATCGGGTCAGTAAATGCAAGATTCGATATAAAGATTGCCATGGTAAATCCAACACCTGCTATCAGACCGGCACCTATTACATTGTGTAAATTCATGCCTTGCGGTAGCTCAGTTAATTTCAGCCGTAGTCCAATAATAGTAAATAATGGAACGCCAATGAATTTACCGACAAAAAGAGATACTGATATGACCATTGCCAGCCGCCAGTCAATGCCCACGGCAACATCGAATACCACGCCGGCATTAGCGAGTGCAAACACCGGAAGAATCAGGATAGCAACCCAATAGTGGAGCCGGTGCTCCAGCTGCTGTAAAGGGGATTGCAATTTGTCAGTCCAGCTTTCCAGATCATTCACGTAATGAATTTGTTTGTCAGTGAGAATGTTATCATCATTATCTCCTGTCTTTTTGATTTTTTGAACCAGCAGGGATAAATGATCCACATAAGTTTTTACAGATAACCGCCGTGTGAGTGGAACTGTAAAAGCAAGCAGGACGCCTGCAATGGTAGGATGTATTCCCGCCTTCAGGAAAAGCAGCCATACCGTGGCTCCCAGTATGAACCACACGGTACCGGAATAAAACTTCAGGTATCCCAGCAAAGCCAACGTTGCCATAGGAAGTATCGAAAACAGCAGAAGACCGACTTTGATTTCTTCGCTGTAAAACAGGGCAATGACCAGTACAGCACCAATGTCATCAATGATGGCAAAAGCAGTTAAGAATACAATCATGGCCAGTGGTGCCCGCTTGCCGACTGATTTCACAACTGCAAGTGCGAATGCAATATCAGTTGCCATCGGGATCCCCCATCCTGATTCAGCAGCTGGATTGTTATTCAGGATGAAATACAGAGAAACAGGTATAACCATCCCCCCGAAGGCACCAAAAAGCGGCAATGCTGCTTTACGCGGACTGTTCAGCTCTCCGATCAATAGCTCGCGCTTGATCTCTAACCCTACGAGGAAGAAGAAAATTGCCATCAGTGCATCATTCACCCACAATATGAGCGGCTTGACTAAATGGAAATTATCTCCTTCAAGTCCGATCTTATATTTCCAGATGTTTTGATAAGCATCTCCCCATGGAGAATTGGCCCAGATGATGGCAAGAACAGTAGCTCCGAAAAGCAGAATACCTCCCAATCCTTCAATTCTTACAAATCTTTGGAACGGAGCTATGATCCGCTTGTCAATAATGGTCTCTTCGTTCATTCGGCTGAAATATAATGTAATAGATTCCCGCAAGTTTTATTAAAAGCGAGCGGTCGAAATTATATCTTTCCGGTGGATTGACCAAACACAATATATAAAAAACCGGGACAAAGCATGATATACCAGGCGATCCCCAGCTCATTGAATATAATTACCGGTTTTCATCCAGTAATAAAATTTGTAAATTGGGCTGTCTATAAAAACTGAAATCTATGAAAACAAAGAATTATCTGCAGTATGTCTCCACGCTCCTGTTATTGCTGGCTGCTGTTCATCTGTCGGCACAACCCGGAACTGGTATGAATTACCAGGGTGTAGCAAGGGATGCGAATGGAAATATCCTGGGTAACCAGGAGTTGACCGTCGTGGTTGCGATCATTAACCTGGATCTGAACAATGATTTGATCTGGGAAGAAACGCACCAGGTAAATACCAGTGTATCCGGACTTTTTACATTGAGAATAGGTACGGATCCGGAAATCAGGACAGCAGGTGCCGTTGATGCATTTTCTCACATTGAATGGGGCGCCGGGGAACACGCACTATTGGTGAAGGTCGCCGTCGGGGAGGGTGAAATGGTGGACCTGGGCCTGAATCCTATCCTCTCTGTTCCCTACGCTGCCCATGCGATGCAGGTACAGCAGCCATTTACCCGTATGACTGTGAATAGTGAGGGCGGGGAGCCTATTCCCGGAGAAGCGATCTTCGAGGTGCGTAATTCAAGGGGATTGCCTGTGTTTGCCGTGTATGATACCATGGTCTGGGTGTATGCCAACGACGATCCCAATGCCAAGAGTATGAAGGGAGGTTTTGCGGTGGGTGGCTACAATAAACCAGCCAAGGGAGAGGTGGATGAACCATATATGTATGTCACACCGGACGGGGTCAGTGTATATATTAATGAAGATCCCGTGAAAGGACCAAAGGGTGGGTTCGCCGTGGGGGGTTACAACAAATCAAAGGCCATCGGGAACGAATATTTCAGGATTACACCCGACAGTGTGCGTATGTTCATTCGGGGATCGGCGGATAATTTACGACGGGCTGGTTTTTCCATTGACGGGATCAGTCCGGAGACCGGGGATAAGGTGACCTACCTGTTCATGCATCCAAGAAACTATTTTATCGGGGAAGGTGCCGGTAAAAATACTACACTTGGGTTTTATAATACGATATTCGGGTATCATGCCGGTGAATTCAATACCGTAGGTTCTGCAAATGTCATGCTTGGTTTCGAGTCAGGTCTTACAAACAGTACCGGGAATGCCAATGTCTTTATCGGCACACAGGCAGGAATGAATAATGACCAGGGCAATGAAAATGTGTACCTGGGAAGCCGTGCCGGCATGAATAACTCCGGCTCCGGCAACCTGTTCCTCGGGAGCAATGCCGGCAGCCGCAACGAAGGATCCAATAACGTCTTTCTTGGCAACAATGCCGGGGATGCCTTCGAAAAGGTCAGCAATCTTTTTGTGCTTGAAAATGGAACCAAAGATGAAACGCGCAGTCTGATGGTGGGTCATTTTGATCATGATCTGTTGCGGGTCAATGC
>CAZPTO010000148.1:0-4361 GCA_964589155.1 uncultured Bacteroidaceae bacterium
CCTCCTTCCTTCGATCCCTCTCAGCGCTTTTGCCAATTCCTGGAATGAACACTCCTCCATCTCAAGTAAACTGGTGCATCTACCAATTTTTTCGATGAAATGAGCGTCAGAATTTTTCAACAGCTGGTAGCCAAGGAGCTCCGGATGGTCCTTTAACGCTGTTGCTCGATCTGTATTTCTAAAAATCTCCACAGCATCCGCCTTCAGGTCCTCGGGAAAGAATCCAAGCTGACTATACATCCCATTCATCCTTCTGTCAACATGTGCCGGAACAAACAATCCTCCCAACTGGTGAACTGTTTCAGCAACATCCGAAATTTGCTGTCTCAATCCTGGATATAATGAATGTCCGATCTCTTTTATAATCTGCTCTTCCCTGTCCACGATAACCTGGTGGCCAAACAAACCTGGGTCATTCCCCACAATGGGCAGATGCCTATCTATATAGTCTTGAAATGCAACCAATTGCTCATCTGTATCAAAGAACGAAAGACAGTGTACCTCCTCACTCGTGGTCACCTCAGCCCCATAGATTACAAAAACATTTTGTTCCTGACCAATCTCACGGGCCAGCCGGTTGTGACCTGTATGGTTATGATCGGTGATCGCAATCACATCCAATCCTTGTTGCACAGCCGCTTCAATAATATGTAACGGGCTCATCTCCAAGTCTCCGCATGGAGAGAGCACAGAATGTATATGAAGGTCTGCACGAAAACTATTCATTAGTCATAAAGCATATGATAGACCTTTCCTGCAACTTCAAATGCCGGAGCGACAGCAACCAGAACCGGAATACCTTCCTCCTTGGCTTTTGCAATGACCTCTTCGCCTGGGTGTATATCATTTACCAGCACCACCGCGGCAAGTTCCTTCAGTGACGCGATGGCCACAACGTTCAGATGGGCCTGAAGGGTAATCCAAATTTCACCTGCTTCAGCATTTCCCATCACATCACTCAACAGGTCAGACACATACCCGCCGGTGACTGTTGTATGCAATCCGGCTGTGCAGCAAAGCACTTTCAAACCCAAGCTTTCTGAAATATCTTTTACTGTAATACTTTTCATCTTCACCAATTCTTTTTTCTGAATCCAATTCTGATCACATGAACCAAATTATGATCTCTTCATTACTCAAAGCGCTTCTTTCGCTGTCCTATTTCCCCTGGCTCCTTTCATCACGCTTCTTTCCCCAGATACCTGCATTGATTCGGTCCACCTCATCCAACGTGATCTTCCCTTTTCTCAGGTAAAGCTCCTGCATAAAGACACAACTTGTTATTTCAGCCCTTTCCTGTACAATGTCTTCCGCCAGTGAACGACAGGTGGGAGAACCACATGCTGCGCAATCAATACCCGGAAGCACTTTAAGAAGGTCATCTATTTTTTTCATCTTTTCCAGCGCAACTTTTCGATCGCTGTCCAGCACCATCATCGATCTTGCCGGAATAGGTTGTAATCCGTATGCATCAGGATCATATCTATCCCCGCTGTTTTCTGCTGAATCCGGGTAAGTCGTCGGCAATTTCTTTGCCCTGCCATTGAGTCTTTCGACTGTCAGGAAACGGTTCCCGCTAATCAGCACACCCCCTGCACAGCTCTCATCACACGCCCGCAGTTCCAAAAAATTAATATTACTTTCTTCTGTGTCCTCCAGGTTTTCCAGGAATTGGGTGACATTGGAAATGCCATCTACCGCCAGGCACCTTCCGGACTGGTGTTTTGACTCACCACGGGTAAGACTCCACAGGATTCCTTTTGATGTAAGATTTCCTGTCTCTCCCGCATCTTCTTCCACCTCCCTGTTCAAAATGAGTTGCAGCATTTTATTGTAGAGGTACTCCATATTAATCACTCCGCTTACCGGGGTGGCATCCTCTCCAACGGGACTCTTTATAGAAGCGATCTTTGCAGCGCATGGTGTCACATAAAACAACCCAATTTCTTCTTCTGCGAATCCTTCCTTCTGAAGCATCGATTTAAAATGCAATGCAGCGATATCTGAGGGCGGTTTGACCCTGATAAGGTGATTCACGAATGATGGAAAACGGACCTGTATCAATCGGACGATAGCTGGACAAAAGGTTGAAATAAGGGGTATCGGACCATGATATTCCTTCCGGAACCTGCTGTATCCCTCCTGCACCTGATCCACCACGCTATCAATTTCAAATATGTGTGTGAATCCCAGCTTTTTCAAAGAACCAAAGATCTCTTCTGTTGTAATTTGAGAGGGAAACTGCCCGATAAGCACAGATGGCAGCAATGCTACTCTTGCCTTGTAACTGAAAATCTCGCTAAAATCATCTTGTTCAACAATGATGGCAGAGACAGGACAGGCCTTGTAACATTCCCCACAATCAACACATCGCTCTTCAAAGATATCAGCCAACCCATCCCTGACCCTGATGGCCTGGGTTGGGCAGGCTTTCATACAATGAGTGCATCCGATGCACAGCTCTGGCACTATTTTAAGTGCATGATGAAAAACCGTATGTTCATTTTTCTCTGTCAAAGCGACAACTTATTAATAATCTCCACTGCTGTTCCCTCTCCGGGAACACTTTCTATATTAAATGTATCACTGTTCTTCCTGATATTTGCCAAACCCATTCCGGCACCAAATCCCATTTCTCTTACTTCCCTGGATGCCGTACTATAACCTTCCTTCATTGCCAGTTCAATGTCTTCAATTCCAGGACCACTATCCCTCACCTGGATCCTGATCGACTCAGATTCGATGTTGACCAAAATCTCTCCTTCGTAGGCATGGGCTGCCACATTTACCTCCGCTTCGTACAACGCCACAACAACACGCTTGATCAGGTTTCCAGGAACATTCAACTGTTTCAGCATGCTTTTTACTGCACTGGAGGCCCCGCCGGCATTCACGAAATCCCCTCCCTTGACCTGGTACGTTTGCTGCATCAGAATATTGGTTTAATCCCTGCTTCATAAAGTAAACCAGAAATCCGGAACAGGGAATAAGCACTTTTAATAAGCATGATATCATTGGCCTCAGCCAGTCGGATCATCTCAACATCAATCTCCTTGTTTCTTCCGATAATGACCAACCCTATATCCGACATTTCTGCTGTCCGAATTGCCTGTATATTGGACAATCCTGTAATCAACACCGTATCATCATAATCTCGCGTCAGCACATCGCTCATCAGGTCTGAAGAAAAAGCATAGTGAATATCATTTTCCACATCCCGTCCGTCCGTAAGGATCTCACCATCGATGATATGTACTATTTTTTCAACCCGCATCTAGAAGATTATTATAAAAACTTTCGATACCAATTAAATCATTGTTATTTTTTTCACACTTATTAAGCAAAAAAATATATTGTTTGTGAATGCAAATATACAACAAAGTTGATTCTGTGATTCTCAGTACGTTAAATTGCAATTAATATATAATAAATCTAAATAAATCGCATCTCCCAAGTCGAACAAAACCTGATTTTTACAGTTTTACCAGGCAGAATTTTCCTCTGAAAACTACTGTTCACACTGCCATGTCAGCAAAAATAGTATTCTTCCACTGCTCACTACCTTCGGGAACCTACCAGCTGTTAAAAAGAAAAGCTGGAAGGAATAAAAAAATATCAGGACTGAACTACGTGCCAATTGATTCGATCAAGCCTGTCAGGTATTACTGACTAAGGAAACCTGACTGAATAAGGTCATGGTACCATGGAAAATATTTCCGTATATTCGACAGAGAAAAACAGCAAGAATGATGTGACCAGGTGGATGATAAAATCAATTTTAATAGTATGCATGTCTGAACTTAATCGATCACAAATTACCTGATAAGGCGATCAGAAAGCAAGATTCAGATCAGGCAGGATGGTTCAACCAAAAAATAATCCGATGGTAAAAAAACGTTGTGACTGGTGTCTGGGAAACGATGTATATATCAAATATCATGACACAGAATGGGGAGTCCCTGTTCATGATGACCGTGAGCATTTCGAATTCCTTGTACTCGAGTCTGCCCAGGCCGGCCTCAGCTGGCTGACCATTCTAAACAGGAGAGCGCATTACAGACGACTTTACGACAATTTTGATCCCATTAAAGTAGCAAACTATACCTCAGGTAGGGTGGATGCAATGTTACAGGACCCCGGCATTATCCGCAACCGAAAAAAGATTGAAAGTTCAATCTCAAATGCACAACGTTTCCTGGACACCGTTCATGAGTTCGGCTCCTTCGATCAGTACATATGGGGATTTACGGATGGGAAAGTGATCGTAAACAAGTGGAAAAAGACCAGTGATCTTCCGGCAAATTCACCGCTCTCCGACCGTATTACCAGCGATATGAAAAAAAGGGGGTTCACATTCCTGG
>CAZPTO010000148.1:4371-7955 GCA_964589155.1 uncultured Bacteroidaceae bacterium
TATGCCCATTTGCAAAGCATCGGTGTGATTAATGATCACCTGGTGGACTGTTTTCGTTACGAGGAGCTCAAATAAGCGGTTACATCCTTCTGAATCAGATTCTCCTTTTGCTAAAAATTTGCCTTGGCTCCCGCATTATTTGAATAGCGCGTCATCCCTGATCAGAAGCAAGATCGCTGAGTGTGGGATAATTATATATTTTTCCTTGTTGAACTCAATTTCATACCCGCTTTTCTGAAGATATACTGCTAGATCTCCCTCTTTGGGCTGCAGGGGGACATATTTTACATCTTCCTTCATCTCCATCCATGGTTCATCTTCACTGACGGCGGGAATTGGATACCCCGGACCGACCTTCAGGACATAACCACTGTTGACCTTCTCCTTTTCCTGCACTCCGGGAGGAAGATACAATCCTGATTTTGTTTTCTCTGCCCGGTTTTTCGGTTTAACCAGCACGCGATCACCCACCATGATGAATTTTTTCAGGTCCTTTTCTTCTATCTGGAGATTCATGGAAATTTTATTTTTACAAGAATTTTCATTTCTGGCGCCAGGAAATGCAACATGTGAGATAATTTAATAGCGTGCATCCCTTCATTTTTCAGTTCCGGTCTGCAGTGCATCCCTTGAGCACCTGATTTTGTGTGTTTTCATTGCCGGTATCATTATCCTTATACAATTGTATAATGAGATAAAAAGAGATAAAAAATAATACCACGGGCAATAATACGGGAAAAATTTTCTTTCGGGACGCCATTTAATAACTGTTTTTTCAAAGATAGCCGTTTCGCAGTCTCAAATGCAAATTTAATACGTAATAACCCCAATAGAATTTACCAGCAGTTTAAAAATCCAGGTTCTCTTTCAGCACCTGCATTCCACTTCTGCTTACGGGTACTCCCTTTCCCGATTTAAGACTCAAAATATAATTGGTTTTTTCATAGGGCTCAATACGATCAATGGATTGTACGTTTACAATATATGACCGGTGCACACGTATAAAGACTTCAGGATCCAGGTGCTTTTCAAAAAACTTCATGGTTTGCTGCTTGAGAAAACGATCCTTCTTTGTGTAGATCATCACATAATCGTCCTGCGCTTCCAGGTACTCGATTTCATCCGTGGAAATAACATGGATTTTTCCTGATTTTTTGATCACCACGCGGTGCAATACTTCATTATCCCCGGAAAAATGCGCTCTGATCCTGGCCAGTTGATCATTATTCTTACCACTTCCCGGAAGGCGATCAGTAAGTTTTTTCAATGCTTCCCCGAAACGTTCCTTCGAAAAAGGCTTCAGCAGGTAATCTACAGCGCTCTGTTCAAAAGCTTTGATCGCATACTGATCATAAGCTGTAGTGAAAATAATCTCAGGCTGATAATCCAGAAGTTCCAGCATTTCAAAACCGGTCAGCTTGGGCATCTGTACATCCAGGAATACCACATCGGGTTGCATCTCATTTATAGCCTTCAATCCTGAAAACCCATTGTCGAATTGTCCGATTAGTTCAATATGTTCATGATCTGAAAGGTATCCTGCAACCAGATCCCTTGCAGGCTTCTCATCTTCCACGATTACAGCGGTAAATTTTTTCATCGTCACTTATTTTTTTCTGTAGGAATATACAAAGTTACTTTGAAAACTCCCTGGTCTGATGTTTTCGATACAGAGGCCATTCCGTCATATACCAGCCGGATCCGCTCCGAAACATTCTGGAGCCCAACGCCTGTTCCTTTTCGTTGCGGCTGCTGCGGGTCAAAATCATTTTCAATTTCCAGTTGGAGCATATCATTTTTAATTGCACAGTGAAAAGAGATAGAAACGGGTTCCAGGCTCTCATACACGCCATGCTTAATTGCATTTTCGATCAGCGGCTGCATGATCATAGTTGGAACCTGCATGTGCCTGCACTCCTCAGATGTGTGCAGATCGTATTTAAGCTTATCGCCAAACCGAATTTTTTCAATAGAAAGGTAATCTTTCATACGGACAATCTCCTCTTCCAGGGAGACGAATTCATTTTCCCGGTGTTTGAGTGAATAGCGCAGGAAATCTGACAAACGGATGATCATTTCCCTGGCCTCTTCGGGATTGCTGAGAATAAGGGAGGATATCGAATTAAGGGAATTGAACAGAAAATGTGGATTGATCTGGGATTTCAGCATATTCAATTCAGACTCCTTTACCAGGGTCCGCAACTTCTCTTCGGACTGGGCACGTTCGCGTAAAGACCTTGCATAAGAAATAAGGTAATAGATCAGAACAATTACAAGATACACCATTACCCCAACAAATCCGCGCCAGAAAACTGAAGCTGAAAGATAATTGCTGTAGACCGGATCCGTTCCGTATGCTGCCCTGAGGATACCTAATGTTAGGATAAGCCACGCAGCGATAATCACAATTCCTGCCATTACATGTGCAAGGCCGGAATAAAACCTGGCCTCTTTTCGAAAAGGTATATATCGGGTTGGATACCAGATGATGAGTCCTAAAATTGCAAATAGAACATTTTGCAACAGTGCTTCGGTAATGGCAACTGAAAGGGAGAAGTTCCAGTTCAGTCTTATAATCAGCGCATTCCCAACGGCTGCGAATAGCCATATGATGCTGTAAATGACCAGCGAACGACGTTGACTGGTAAACGGATGGGCCATTGGATTAGATGTTTGTCAGTTCGCCTCCACCGAATATTGCTTCGCCTTTTATAATCAATTTCCTGCTTGCATCCGGGACAACGATCGACCTGTGCCGTTTGTCTGAAAAACCCCCAAAAATAGATGTAACTTCCATTTTTACATCCCAGTCTTCCGGGACAATGAATTTGGAACCTCCAAAAATCATAGAAACCTCCAGGATATTTGTACCCTCCGCCAGTTTCGCCTGTCGCATATCATATTTGGACCCACCGAAGATATTGGAAATTTTACCCCCTCTGAAACTCTGGGAATGCAATATTTTTTCCGACCCTCCAAAGATATCCACATCATCCAACAGGTCATCACCTTCATTCCTTTCCCTTTTAATCCTTGGGTGCCGCACCCTTCCAAACAATATTAATATTCCCACCAGGATTAAAAGTGAAGGCCAGAATAGACTGCGCCAGTAATGTGGCACATCAAAAAAACGTGGAAGAATGAAGAAAGCCCCTATTCCCAATAAGATATAGCCAGTTGATTTACTATCACTTCCTGAAATAAATATAACGCCCAGTACAATTAAGATCATTTGCCAGCTGAAGATAATATCACGCATCCGCCAGGGGACCGCGTCAAAAATCTCAGCCATAACAGCCACGCCCAATAATACCAGGATGATCCCAAGTAGCAGATGCGCCCTGGAATTTCGCTTAAATTTATTATTCTCCATATCCATGTCTGGTTAGTTTTACGTTGGTGTAAATGTAAAGGCTATTCCCCGGAGGAAAAATATAAAATCGGTAAGCAGTTCAGAATAATCGGCGAACGAAACATGGATTCATAAATATTGCAGTAAAGAAATTGAATTCTCATCAGAGCTTAGTACCTGTTCAGCCACCTGTATCTCCTGGCATTGTCCCCGAATTTAGCTGCGAAAACGA
>CAZPTO010000149.1:0-7903 GCA_964589155.1 uncultured Bacteroidaceae bacterium
AATCGGGCGCATAGTTAAAGAATACCTGTGGCGTCGGGTGCACGGTGATCACCACGGAAGCCTGGTCGGTGCCACCGGGACCATTCGCGACCAGTTTCACTGTATATTCGCCCGGCTGGTAGAAGACATGTACCGGGTTTTCCTCCCTGGATACCGATCCGTCCCCAAACTGCCAGGTATAACTGTCAGCATATTTTGATGTATTGGTGAAGGCGATCTCCAATGGATGGCATCCTTCGGTAATAGATGTGAAACCTGCTACCGGCGGACGCGGATTGATGGTTACCACTGTGCTTACGCTGTCGATACAATCACCTAAATAGGTATACAGTGTGACAGTATAAATGCCCGCAGCTGTATATGTGTGTTCAACATCAGCAAAACTGCCGGTGGTGTAATTCGGAGTGCCATCACCGAAATCATACTCGAACGTCCACGGTCCATCGGCAGTCAGGTTGGTGAATGTCACCGGGGCATTGCCGCTTTCCGGGATGACCTGTATATCCGGACTTACAGAAAAGTTGGGCAGCGGGACCGGGTCCACGACAATCTCCACGGTATCTGTCGCTGTACACCCATAGGCGGATGTGGTCTGCAGCACTGTTTCGAATGTTTTGGTTGCCGTGCCCAGGTTTGAATATACATGGTATGCAGTATAGCTTCCGTTCTCACCTGTACCGTCTCCAAAATCCCAGAGGTAAGCAGCGGCACCAGGCCTGGTTTCCAGCAATACCTCCAGGGGCTGGCATCCACTTGTCGGGGTCGCGGTAATTTCAGGATCGACTTTCGGGTAGATGGTCACGACACTCAGTGCAGTATCCTTGCACCCTTGCGCATCCGTTGCTACCATGGAAACATTGTAATAGGCAACAAGACCGGTGGGATCCAGGTTGTCGAAAGACTGGGTGGGATTCTCCTCAGTGCTGGCAGCACCATTATCAAAGTCCCAGTCAAAGCTAACTGCATCGGCGGAAGATTTGTTCGTGAAATTCACAGTAAGGTCACCGCAGCTGGGTGTTGCATCAGAAGTAAACAATGCTTTGGGCCTGAAATTTTGAATTACCACGCTGGCCTGGCCGATACAGCCATTGTCATCAGTGACGGTATAGTTGATATTGTAATCACCCTTCACCCGGGTCTGGAATTCAGCCGTCCGTTGGTTGGTGGGACTTACATGAAGCACGTCACCGGACCAGAGATGTGTTGTGTAATTTCCAGAGCCTCCGGCAGGATTCCCGTCCATGGTCAATAGTTCGCCACCGCAGAGTTGCGGGAAGCTTGCCAGGTCCCCGGAAATGTTGGCCGCAGGATTTTCCCAGACAGTCAGTTCTGCCACATCACTCATCGCGGGGGCACAGCTGCTGCTCACATCCAGCCGGTAGAGGTTACCGTTCATGGTATTTGTGGTATTGTTCACCAACAACTGGTCGCTGTCAGCACCTTCATACACACCACCATTGGCCAGCGCCGTCCAGGTATTGCCATCGTCTGTACTCACCATCCACTGGTAGACGAGGTCAGGACCGGAAGCCGTTGCACTGAATTGTGTGGCTCCGCCTTCACAGACTGCGTCATCTATAGGCTGGATAACGATCTCAGGCAATGTGTTGATATTCAGCAATACCGGGTCTGTCAGTTGCGATGGCGTACAGGGTCCTGTTACCTGTACCCTGAAACTGTATCCATTTTCAGTCAGGGCATCTGTGGTCAACTTGGTCAGTGTCGGCGTCGTTGCACCGGTATAATCCGGGTCTGTATCCGGAATATTTACGTATCCGGCCATGTCGTTTCGGTTCACTTTCCACTGGTATTCCAGGTCCGATCCCTCAGCCACAACGCTGAATACTGCTTGTTCTCCATCGCATACACCTATGTCGACAGGTGCCGTGGTGATCACAGGTGGCGTTTGCACGGTCAGTGAAACATCCACCGATTGCTCGTCGGGTGTGCATGTTCCGCTTACTACCACCCTGTATTGGTTAGTATCGTATGAGCGGTCCACGTTAAAGATAGTCAGGTTGGCCTGCTGTGTACCGATATAGAATCCGGCATCGGAGAGGGCTGTGAAGTTGCTGCCTCCATCGATGCTTTCAAACCACTGGTAGGTCAGCCCGCCTCCGGTTGCATTCACGCTGAAGGTCGCCGTTCCGAATTCACATATCGTATCGTTCTCAGGCTGTACCTGGATCTCGGGCGGATTATCTACATAGAGGAAGGCGATATTGGACTGTGCCCAGGGTTGACATTCACCTGTAACCCGCACATAGTAGCGGTTCAGGTGATGGTTCCTGTCGGCACCGGTAACCTGGAGCGTGGCTGTGCCCTGACCGGAGTAAATGCCTCCGTCAGTGATCGACGTGGTGGTTGTTCCATCGTCAACGAACCATTCATAGTCCAGGTCGTACCCCGTGGCAAAAACAGTAAAGCTTGTATTGTCGCTTTCACAAATGGTCGCATCTTCGGGCTGCACCCAGATCTGCGGCGCTGCGTATACTGTAAGTGTTGCAATGTCGGATGCCAGCGGACCGCCACAACTGTTGGTCACCCGTGCTTCGTAAGTGTACCCGGTCATGGCAGAATCCACACCGAAGACCTGCAACGTAGTGCTGGTTGTCCCTACGTAGCTGCCGCCCTCTGTCAGCGGCATCATGCCGTTCCCGTCGTTTTCGTACCACTGGATCTGCGGAGCCGTGGTTGCACCCACATCAATGGTGAAGGAGACATTGTTCAGTTCACACGTGGCCGTATCCTGCGGCTGCACGACGATCTCCGGTGCCTTGTATACGGTCAGTTCAACTATATTTGAATACTCGGGTGCCCCGCAATCACCGGTCACCTCCAGCTGGTAGTTATACCCATCCATGCTGAAGGGTGCGCCGGTGATCACCAGTGCGGAATCATTCGCCCCGGAATAGACACCTGCATTGGGAACAGGTGCAAAGCTTCCATCATTGTTCTCATCCACAAGCCACTGGTATTGCGGATTGGTTGTGATCCCTGCACTGGCGGCAAAGAGTGTATCGCTGCCTTCACAAATGGCTGCGTTGACCGGCTGTTCCGTGATCTCAGCGTTTTCGGTAACGGTAAGGGTTACCACATCGCTGGTGTCATTCGGCGTGCAGTAGCCGCCCAGGATCAGCCTGAACTGGTTTCCATTCATGGAGCTGTTCACTGAAAGAATATTCAGGGTGTCGCTCCCTGAGCCGGTATATTGTGCGCCAAACACCGGGTTCCATCCGCTTGTAGCGTCATTCATCTCCCACTGGTAGACCGGGTTGGAGGTACTTCCTGCATCTATGCCGAATGTTGCGGGCAGTCCTTCACATTGCAGTGCATTCACAGGTTGTATGAGGATTTCCGGACGGATCTTCACGGTGAGCGTGGCCACCATCGAAGTATCATCCGGTCCGCAGCCATTGCTTACGATCGCCCTGAACAGGTTGTCGTTGTAACTGAAATCTGCAGCAGTCAGCAATAGCGTGTCGCCGTTTGTATTTGTGCTGAATATCGCTCCTGTTGCAGTGTTCCAGCTGGTTCCGTTGAAAAATTCCCAGGTAACAGTGGGGGAGGTTGTGGCCCCGGTACTGATCCCAAAGGAGGTGTTGTCACCTTCACAGATCGTCTGATCCAGTGGTGCACCCAGCACTTCCGGCCGCTCATCCACGGTCAGTGTCGCCTCTTCGGAGATACTGTCAGGCGCGCATGTTCCGGATACCACCACGCGGTAGCGGGTACTGTTGATGCTACTGTTCACACCATTGATCTGCAGGGTGTCGTTGTTGACCCCTTCATAGATTGTCGGCTGTACGTTCAGCCATGTGGCACCGTTGTAATATTGCCATACAAACGCCGGGTTTGTTGTTACGCCCGGATCCACGGTGAAGATCACCGTATCCTGCTCACAGGCTGTCACATCCACCGGGTGATCGGCGATCTCGGGTTTCTCACTGATGGTGATCAGCGCCTCGGCTGAAGGTATGGGTGAAGGGCATTTCCCTGAGACAAGTGCCCTGAACAGGTATCCGTCGTAGGCGGCGGGGATGGCTGAAATATCCAGGGTGTCGTTATCGGACAGCAATACTTCCGGCAACAGGGCGGCATCGGTCCATCCAGAGCCAACGTTGTCATTGTACTGCCACAGATATCCGGGTATTGTTGTCGTACCTGCATTCACGAACAGCATGATATCACTGTCTTCACATACCGACATGTCCACCGGATCCACAAGGACCACAGGTCGCGTGTCGATGGTGAGTGTGGCGGCATCGGAGGTGATCGAAGGCGTGCAATATCCACTGATGATCACCCGGTACCTGTAGTTGTTGTAACTGATGTCCGGATTATTCACAAACAGTGTCTGATCGGTTACCCCGGTATAGTCGCCAGATGTTTCATCTGCTGCGGTGAGATTGATCCATGCCCCAAACTGGTTCACCTGCCACTGGTATGTGGGTGTGGTGGTTAAACCTGGATCTACGGTAAACTGAGCCTGGTCGAGTTCACACACGGTATCGTTTTGAGGCTGTGCATCGATCTCCGGCAGCTGGTTCACGGTCAGCAGCACTGCTGGCGAAGTCTCTGTATCCGGACAAATTCCACCGACAGTGACCCTGTAAAGGTACCCGTTGTAGGTGGAGGGAACGGTACTCAGAATCAGTGTCGAGGTATTGTGACCGCTGTACACTGCGGTGTCTGCGCCAATGGTGGTCCAGGTTCCCCCCATATCCACTTCCCAGAGGTAGGATGGGGCAGAGGTGACACCGGCGTTGACAGTAAATACAGTGCTTTGTTCCTCGCAGATGATTTTTGCCGCGGGTGGGGTGATGATCTCCGCAATCTCGTTCACGGTGAGTGTTGCAAACCCGGAGGTCTGCGGCGGTGTACAGGTTCCACTCACGGTGACCCTGTAACGGTACTGGTCGAAACGACTTGTGGGATTCAGCACTTCAAGGGTGTCCTGGTCAAAACCAGCGTACACGCCTGCGGAGTCTTCACCGATGACTTCCCAACCGGCTCCCCCGCGCATATCCACCTGCCACTGGAAGGTGGCGTTGGTGGTACCGCCGGGATTGACACCGAATGCAACCGGGTTGCCTTCGCACACGATGGTGTCGAGGGGTTGTTCCAGTATTTCCGGACGTTCGTATACGGTGAGTGTTGCTTCAGCGGAACTGGCGCTGCTTCCGCAGATCCCGCTGATCTCGGCATAATATTGGTATCCGTTGAATCGTGTACTTGCTGATGAGATATTGAGGCTGTCCGTGTTCGTGCCGGTATACACTGCCGTGTCGAGCAGCGGTGCCCAGCTGGAGCCATTGTCGGTACTCAGGTACCACTGGAATACCGGATCTTCTGTGATGCCGGCGTCTATGCCAAAGCCCGTGGGCAGACCCTCACAAACAGCCGCATCGAACGGATCTCGTGCAGCTACCGGGTCGTACTGGATCACCAGCTGCACGGTATCGGAGATCTCGCTGCCACATGTTCCGCTTACCTCCACGTAATAATAGTCGCCGTCGAGCGCAGCTGTGGGTGCAATAATGTCCAGGGTGGCCACATTTGACGCCGGTACCGCGGCATACGGCCCTGCTTCTGTAGCTGAGGTAAACCATTCATAGGTTCTTCCTGCACCGATGGAACCCACGGTGAAGCTGGTGTCAATGCCTTCACACACCTCGGCCGGTTTGGGCTGGGTGAGGATCTGTACCGTATCAAAGTGGGTGACCACTGCCGAGCCGGTAATGTTCGGACCCAGCGTGGAGGTACATCCGTTGGCATCAGTGATCTCTGTAAGGGTATATGTCGTGCTGAACGCGGGTGTAACCGGAATAGCAGTGCCGGTAAGATACCCATTGAGGGTCCCGACGCCATTATCTATGGTGATGTCAAACGGACTGATACCTGTGGTGACGGTTACTGCGATGTCCACCGTGGTGCCCGGACAAACGGTATGGTCGCCATCGATGCTGGCTACCGGAAGCGGATTGACCGTTGTGGTGATGGTATCACTGGCTCCCCAGCACCCGGATGCATTCTGAACTTCCACGTACACTTCGTCGCCATCTGTAATGGCACCCGGTGTTGTGGTCCAGAAATAGAGCGGACCGCTTTGCTGGGAGACACCATTCAGGTAGAAGTTATACAGCACTGCATCGGCAGAAGTGGCCTCGAATGTAACACTCTCTCCTGCACAGATGGTATTTGCTGCAGCTGAGCTGGTCAGTGTCACAGTCGGGTCGGGATTTACGGTCATGATCACAGGCGGTGCGAAGGCTGAACATCCGTCAGTGGAAGTTACATTGACAGTGATTGTGTCGTTATTGGCCAGGGTGGAGGAGGACCAGGTGGTGGCTGCCCCGCTTTGCTGTGAAACCCCGTTCAGGAAGAATTCATAATTGCTTATATCAGCAACCGGACCTGCGGTGAATGTGACCAGTTCCCCGTCGCAGATGGCTGTCCTGTCAGCATTGAGCGTGGAAACCGGAAGCTGATTCACCGTTACATTCAGTACAATATGGTCGGTATTACATCCACCGGTGGTGGTCTCCGTTACACGTACCTGACCGCTGAGTAATCCGAAGGTTACATCCACCGTATTCAGCGAGGGATCGGTGAGGAAACCTGCTCCTGAAGGAATGAACCACTGGTATGTACTGCCCGGGTTATCCGGTACGCTGTATGTATGTGTGGAATAGGCACAGACCTCATCGTCACCTGTGATCACGGATGGTGCCGGATAGGGGATGAGGGTAAGTGGCTTGTACATTGTGTCATTGGTACAACCATAGACATTGGTCTCGAACACCCAGAGGGAATCGGTTACATAACCGGGTCCCGGGATATCGGCTGCGGTGATGACTATGGCATTACTTCCTGTTCCTGATCCTCCGAAAGTCCTGGTGCCGAGGACTCCAGGATCACTCCACTCAAAATAGGAATCTGCCTCCACATCGGTCTGGAAGATGATATTGGGTGTCTGTTCACAGACGGTGTCGACGCCGGTAATCGGTGTGGTATTGGGTAGCGGATTGACCGTTACGTTTTCGAAAACGGATGTGCCCGGACATGCGGTGGTACCGGGTCCGTTCACCTGGATCTCCCAGATGATATCTACTGGTGTTTGTGTGCTGTTGAATAACTGTTGGTTGATTTTGTCACCCATCAGTCCTGATCCGTCTACGGCACCTGTGCCTTTGGGATCGGCCATAATCCAGGTGAATTCAGAATTGGCCACCGAGGCATTCATGGTGATGTCCGTATTCTCCTCACTGCATATTTCGGGGGTGATATTCGTGATGTTTGCAACGGGTGTGGGATCCACCACTACTTCAACAGTTACGGGGTTGCCCGGACAGCTGCCCAATGCGGGACCGGTGGGGGTGATGATGTATTCGACAGTGATAGGCGCATTGCCCGGGTTGTCGAGTGTTTCGGTGATCCTGAATCCCTCGGCTACCGGTCCGCCCGTTGCATTGGCACCTGAAGTACCACTGGGATCATTCACGATCCAGGTAAATGTGGAGCCTGCTACATCGGCGGCCATCTCTATATCTGTTGCGGTCCCGTCGCAGATGCTGTCGAGGTGGTTGACAGGCAACGCCTGGGGTTCGGGGTATACATAGACTTTAATATTCTGCGTAGTCCCGGGAATAAAGGTGGGAGCAGGTCCTGTGGGTGTGATATGGTAGATCACGGAATCGGTCTCTGTACCGGTATTGGTTAGGTTGTCCTGGATATTGATGCCCGTGTTCGGACCTACATCCGTACCTGTATTGGCACCCAGTCCGTTCAGGTCGGTGACGGTCCAGCTGAAGGTGGCCCCCGCGACATTGCTGCTCACATCGATATCGGTATTGTCACCGGTACAGATGTTCGGACTGTTATTGACAACGGTCATATCCAC
>CAZPTO010000150.1:0-4034 GCA_964589155.1 uncultured Bacteroidaceae bacterium
GTCCTGCCAATCGTGCCAGGCCATTATAACGTACAATCAGAGGTGTCTTATCCTGTGAATGCCTTGATCACAGGTGCCGATATTCACAGGAATAAAAAAGAAGTCGTGCTTGTGGGATATAGAAGAATGATCCCTGTGGTGATCAGGTATGGTTTCAATAATGATCCTGCGGTGATTTCATGTGGCGGAAAAGCACGTTGGTACCTGAGATTAGCCGGAACCCAGATGGAAGGTATTGTCTATGACCCTGTTGGCAGAATCTTCATATCCTCTGAGAAAAGGCTCTATAAGCAATCCCTATATCAGGCATATTGATATCTTTGCAAAATATTGAGGTGATTTGAATAACGGTGAACCAGCCTTAACGGAAACTTTTCATGTATTGTTGATCATAATCCAGATAGAATGCGCAAGAAGTTAGGGCCAGATCAATAGATAGAGCTAATGAAAGTTCAGGAAGACAGAGACCAGTTTGAGAAGGGAATGAAAGTGCCGCTTGTCGAAGAATTCTACACGTTGCAGGGGGAAGGATTTCATACGGGACATGCAGCATATTTTATTCGTATCGGGGGCTGTGATGTGGGTTGTAGCTGGTGTGACACCAAGTTTTCATGGAATCCCGAACTGCACCCGCCAGTACCCATCCAGGATATAGTTGACCGGGCTGCAGGCTATCCAGCGGGAGCTGTTGTGGTCACAGGGGGCGAACCATTGATGGTGGATATGGGACCCCTGACCGGGTTGCTTAAAAAGCGCAATATCGAAACATATCTTGAAACCAGCGGTGCCTATCAACTAACCGGAACATGGGACTGGATCTGTTTGTCACCTAAGCAGAATATGCCTCCCGTGGGCAACATTCATCAACAAGCACATGAATTGAAGGTGATCATTGCCAATACAGCAGACCTCGAATGGGCCGTGGAACACTCCGGACTTGTCAGCGAGGAGTGTAAATTGTACCTTCAGCCTGAATGGAGCAACCGGGAAAAGATGCTTCCGGTATGTATTGAATTTGCAAAGGAAAATCCTTCATGGGGGATCTCCCTGCAGGCCCACAAATACATGCGCATTCCATAAATGGCACCGGTATTGCAATAAGTATGATTAGCAATTGTCATGATTGCAAACGAATCATTACATTTATAAAGAATTCATCTGCCATGAGGAAGATTGGTTTTTTGCTTTTACTGTTCAGCATATCTCCGCTGTTTTCGCAGGATTATTCATCTGATTCAAGAAGGGCAGTCCGTAATTTTGAGAAAGCACAGGAATATTTTGTCCAGCGACAGGATCAGCAAGCAGAAGATCTCCTTCAGAAAGCGGTGAAGATCGATACTTCGTTTGTTGAGGCCTGGTTCATGCTGGCGCAAATTTATTTCGACAGGCAGGATCTCCCCAGGGCGTCAGCGTATTACCTCAAAGGCGTAAATACAGATCCGGACGAAAATGCTGCCGGGTATTTAAAAGTTGCAGAACTGGAATATTCCAGTGGGCAATACGAAAAGGCACGTGAGCACCTGGATCAATGGCAGGAGTATGGATTTACAGATGATCGCTCCGTTAACAAGGCACAACAACTCGAAGAAAATATTGATTTTTCGATCCAGGCGATTCGTCATCCAGTGCCTTTTCAACCGGAATCCCTCGGTGATGCAGTGAATACAGAGAAATTTGAGTACTGGCCATCGCTGTCAGTCGATGAGCAGACAATCTTTTTTACAGTATTGCAACCGCCGAATCCTGATCTTGAGCCCGGAAGGTTGAAGCTTCAGGAAGATTTTTACTACGCCCGCAAAGAAGGAGGCGTTTGGGTGGACCGGACTTATCTTGGCCCTCCAGTGAACACGAATACCAATGAAGGTGCACAGTCGATCACAGCTGATGGTAAAATGATTTATTTTACCTCCTGCAACAGGCCTGGCGGCCAGAGCCGGATGTGTGACCTCTATGCTGCCCGGATTGACGCAGATGGAAATTGGACCGATCCGGTGAACCTTGGTGACAGGGTAAATACACGCTACAGTGAAAAGCATCCCGCCATCTCGGCAGACGGCCGGACCCTCTACTTTACAAGCAATCGTCCCGGAGGAAAGGGCGGCTATGACATTTGGATGACCGTCAGGGAAGGGGAATTCTGGAGCAAACCGGTCAACCTCGGCGATAGCATCAATACGCCGGGAATCGAACAATCACCTTTCATACACCCGGACCAACAATCCCTTTATTTTTCTTCGGATGGCTGGCCGGGTCTGGGGAAAGGAGATGTGTTTATTTCCCGCTTGCGCAGCGATGGAAGCTGGAATACGCCCCGGAACCTGGGCTACCCGATCAATACATTTAACGAAGAGATGGGATTTGTGGTCAGCGCAACCGGCGACATGGCTTATTATTCGACAAACAGGCGTGAAGGGACAGATACCGATATATTTTCTTTTGAAATGCCTGAAGAAGTGCGCCCCCTGCCGGTCTCCTATATCACCGGCCGTGTGTATGACGCACGCAATATGAAAGGACTGGAGGCCCTGTTCCAGCTAATCGACCTGGAAACTGGTGCACTCGTGATGGAATCCGTCTCTGAACCTGCAGAAGGAGATTATTTCGTATCCCTTCCGTCAGGAACATCCTATGCATTCAATGTATCCATGCCGGGATACCTATTCTTTTCGGAACATTTTGAACTGGATAAAGGGTATTCAAAAACAGACCCTTTCCGGAAAGATATTCCCATGGAACCTATCATGAAAGGCAATAAGATCGTATTGAATAATATTTTCTTCGATACCGATTCCTACCGGTTAAAGAAAACCTCCAGGATCGAACTGGACAAGATATATGAGTTGCTGATCCTTAATCCGGGATTACATGTTGAGATCTCCGGTCATACCGATAATACGGGTACCGTTGTTTATAACATGGAGCTTTCTGAAAAGCGGGCTGAGCAAGTGGTGCAATACCTGCGGGAAAAAGGAATTGAATCTGAAAGACTCACAGCCAGGGGGTATGGAGAGGAGATACCCGTTGCTGATAATGCCACCGAAGAGGGACGCGCGATGAACCGGCGTACCGAACTTAAAGTATTGTGATATTTGGTTACATTTGTGCAACGATTTCAGAAAATGCATTTCCTGCTGAGAAAAATACCGCCCTACCTGGTTGATAAAAAGAATGTGCTGCAGCAGATTTCATTCACTGCAATTTTCGCCCTCATCTTCATTAATCTATATGCACCTTTTAACGCCGAAACCTGGTTCAATGCCGGGAAAGCAGAGTTATTTTTGTTTTCCAGCCTGTATATCCTTGCAGGAATGCTGGTGATTGTTGCCAGCCGGCTTATATTTATTCGCCTGGCACAACAAATAATGATCAATTTCCTGGTCTATATATGCTGGATATTCGCTGAGCTCCTGCTAATGGCCGCTGCATATACGGTAATGGATATCCTGATATTAAACAATGAAATCCACCCCTTGGAGCAGTTTTTTAAGTTATTGATGGTAACACTTTTTGTGCTCGTAATTCCGTATACACTTTCTTGGCTGTATTTCTCCTGGCAGGATCAGAAAAGAAAACTAGAAGAGGTTGCCAGTCTCACTTCAGATGAATACAGCAGCAGGAACATGATCAATTTATATGATGAAACCGGTAAGCTGAGATTCTCGCTTCACGCATCAGATGTCCTGTTTATCGAATCAACGGACAATTACGTGACCCTGCATATCCAGGATAAAGAACGCGTGAAGAAGGTTATGCTGCGCAATACAATGAAGCGACTGGAAAAAGAGCTCGAAAAGACCATGATCCGCCGTTGTCATCGCTCCTATATGGTAAATTTTGAAAATGTGAAGATGGTCCGGCTTTCCGGAACCAACCTCTATATCTATCTCAATAATCCCGATGAAAACAAGATCCCGGTCTCACGAACCTATACAGAAAAGGTGCATGAAATGATCAACAGCCTCTCGGTGTGAATACAGGGGGCCATAATACCATCATACCCTGTTACCATCATACCCTGTTACCATCATACCCTG
>CAZPTO010000150.1:4134-7901 GCA_964589155.1 uncultured Bacteroidaceae bacterium
TACCATCATACCCTGTTACCATCATACCCTGTTACCATCATACCCTGATAAGATTACACTTTGATACCTTGATGAATAATATGTGGAGATTGCAGTTCCTGCGGTCTCTTTTAGCCTGAGCCCGCATGCTCCTTTTCCTGCAACCTTGCCACATCATGAAGCATTCACATTGTTTCCCGGTCTAATTTTCCGTCACCTGTCGCTGCGCACCTGCGCGTTAGTTTCATTTAACCTCTTACTTGCCTTCCCGGCACCTGTTGCCAGGCACTTCCGTTTCGGCTTCCTTTAGCCACGTTTTGCAATCCTCCCTCCCCGGAGCAACCGGTTTCATGTTACAGAATATTTTTCACCTACCCATTCTTTCCATTATCTTTAACGTTTTAATTTTCTATACACCCCGGTACCTGTAAATCTGGATCCTGGAAATTATACATAGGATATTTGAAGAATAAATAATTGAATGACAATGAAAAAGAGATTATTAGCTGCAGCAATGGTCATTTTAATGGCCGGTGTTGCGATGCATTCCACAGCGCAGAAAACGGGTTACACTTTTACTGACCAGATCAATATCGAGGTGAGCCCGGTAAAGGATCAGTACCGTTCCGGAACTTGCTGGAGCTATGCTTCCATTTCCTTTCTTGAGGCAGAGTTAATCCGGGAGGGAAAAGGCGTTTACGATCTTTCGGAAATGTTCGTTGTAAGAAATTGTTTTACCGAGAAAGCAGATAAGTATGTGCGCATGCATGGGAAGACGAATTTTGGCGGTGGCGGATTGGCGCATGACCTGATCATGGTCTGGAATAAATACGGGCTGGTGCCTGAACAGGCATACGATGGGATGACCATCGGGGAGAAAGGCCCGGTGCATGGAGAAATGGAGGCTGTGCTGACAGGATATGTTGAGCAGGTGCTCAAAAATCCCAACAGGAAACTTACCCCTGTATGGAAAAAAGGGTTTGACGGAATCCTGGATGCATACCTCGGCGAATATCCATCAGAATTTGAATACGACGGGACAAGCTACACGCCGGAATCCTTTGCCGCAAATTTAGAGATGGACCCGGAAGATTATGCCACCATCGGCTCATTTACCCACCATCCGTTCTATCAACCTTTCATTCTCGAGATCCCCGATAACTGGGGATGGAACGAGATCGACAATGTTCAACTCGACGAGTTGATGAGCGTGCTCGATCATGCACTGGAGAATGAATATACGGTGTGCTGGGATGCGGACGTGGGCGAAAAGGGATTCAACTGGAATGCTGGGATCGCACTGCTTCCTTCTGAGAATATTGAAGACCTTTCCAACCTGGAACAGGGACGCTGGAGCGAGTTATCGGAAAGCGCACAGAGTGCATTTTTCTATGATTTTTCAACCCCGAAGAAAGAGCGTGTGGTCACCCAGGAGATCAGGCAGGAATGGTTCGATAATTACAAGACCACTGATGATCACCTGATGCATATTACTGGCACAGCAGTGGATCAGGACGGTAACAGGTTCTACAAGGTGAAAAATTCATGGGGGGTTGGAAATCATATTTATGAAGGCTATTTCTATTGCTCAGAAGCCTACATGCGGGCCAAAACTATCTTTTTCATGGTGCACAAGGACGCGGTTCCCAAGAAATTACGCAAGAAACTTCAATACTGAAACAGCACAACTTTACTGTACAGTGCGCGGGATATCTTTCTTGTAGCGGGTATTCGATCATCGCGCCACAAGCCGGGACCAAAGTGACAAGGATAGATGCACAATTTACTTTTAGAGCGGACACGCGGAGATTGATCTTCATCCCTGGAATATGAATCTTTATCAACAGTTCATCGACCTTTTATCAATGTTGATAAGAGGGCTTTGAACTTTCTGTTACTATTCTATCTTTGTGATGAGATAACCCATAGTCACAATTGTTAGCTGTTCGAGAGAGATGAAGTTGAGAAGGATGGTCCCGCTGCTACTGGGACTGCTGATATTTATAGCCCCCGTTAATCCCGGTTTTTATTCCAGGGGAGAAATAGTTGCATCCGCAACAAAAGAGCCGCCTTTCCTTGATAAGCAGGTTCCATGGGTGGATTCGTTGATGGGGCAAATGACCCTGGATGAAAAGATCGCCCAATTATTAATGGTGCAGGCTTACTCCAACCGCGATCCATCTCACCTGGACGACCTGAAGGATCTGGTGAAAAAGGAGAAGGTCGGCGGCATTATTTTTTTTCAGGGTGGCCCGTTGCGGCAGGCACATATGACCAATGCCCTGCAACTGCATTCTGACATCCCCCTGCTCATTGGCATGGATGCTGAATGGGGACTGGATATGCGCCTCGACAGTGTCATCCGTTATCCCCGGCAAATGGAGCTCGGAGCTGTCCGGAATAATTTGCTGATCTACAGGTTCGGCCAGGAAGTGGCACAGCAACTGAAGCAGCTCGGTGTGCATATGAATTTTGCCCCGGTAGCAGATATCAATAATAATCCGGGCAACCCGGTGATTAATACCCGCTCCTTTGGCGAAGAACGCAAGCAGGTCGCAGATAAGGTAAATGCATGTTTCCAGGGGATGCAGTCTGAAGGCATTCTCGTTACCGCAAAGCATTTTCCAGGACATGGCGATACCCAGACCGATTCACATTATGACCTTCCGGTCCTGAATTTTAGCAGGGAGCGACTTGATTCCCTGGAATTATATCCTTTCAAAGCGGCGATCAGGAACGGGCTTACAGGTATCATGGTAGCGCATCTTCAGGTAAATGTGCTCGATGACCGTGAGAACCGGCCTGCTTCACTGTCAGATACCATTGTAAAAAACCTGCTCCTGCAAGAGCTGGGATTCAAAGGATTGGTGGTGACGGATGCAATGAACATGAATGGAGTGAGTGCGCATTTCAAACCCGGGGATGCAGAGGTTGAAGCGCTGAAAGCAGGAAATGACATTATCCTGATGCCAAGCGATGTATCCCGCACCATTCACCATATCAGGCGCGCTGTTAAGCGGGGTGAGATTTCCGAATCCCAGGTTGACCAGTCATGCCGAAAGATATTAATGGCGAAAAAATGGCTGGGCCTGGATACGTTGCGCACGGTCACAACAGAGGGACTCCATGAGCGGTTGAATGACCGCAAATATTTGCCACTCAGGGAACAGCTGGCGGAACAGGCCATCACGCTGGTAAAAGATGACAGCGAACTCATCCCATTCAGGAAGTTGGAGAACATGCAACTGGCAACCATCAATATCGGGACAAATGGACCGACAACCTTCACCGAATACCTGGATAAATACAAAACCGGGAAACATTATTTTTTCGACAGTCCACTTGATTTTCCACTTGACTCAGCGCTGAAAAACGAATTATTGCAATACAATACACTTGTAATAAGCACCTATTATACAAGATCTTATGGCAATAATTTCGATATCCCTCCGGGGGTGAAGGAATTCATCAATCGGATCGATTTTGACGGGAACCTTGTCTTCACTCACTTTGGGTATCCCTATGCACTTGAGGTTCTGGGTGATCTGGAGCATGCCGATGCGATCATGGTCGCATACACCAACCAGGAACTGAATCAACAGTTTGCCGCACAAGCGCTATTTGGTGGAACTGTCATCAGGGGCCGGCTTCCGGTATCCGTCGGCGAACGCTATCCCGTGGGCAGCGGACTAATCACAAAGGGAGGAACACGCCTCTCATATGGCAGTCCGGAGGGAGTGGGTATGAATTACGACAGCCTCAAAGTCATAGATGAGATTATTCACAAA
>CAZPTO010000151.1:0-7889 GCA_964589155.1 uncultured Bacteroidaceae bacterium
AGATCACCCCCATGATCATGCTGTTTTCCAGGTTGCTGAGCTGCATGCGGATCATTTCTGACTGGTCGTTGGTCAGTGTGACGGTCATCTCAGGGGGGAGATCACCACTGGCTTCCGCCTCGTTAATGATTGCGAAGATCTTGTCTGTGGCTTCGAGCAGATTTTCTCCGCTTTTTTTGACTACCTGGACACTAACCACTGACTGGTCGTCCAGCCTGGTAAAGGTTTTTGGCTCTTCGTATCCATCTGTAACAGTCGCTACATTTTTCAGGTAGACGACTACCTCACCTTCCCGTTTGACAATGATGTTCTCTAACTCCTCAACATTCTCAAATTCACCTACTGTCCTGACAGAGCGCCTGGTATCGCCCAATTTGATCTCACCTCCCGAAATAGATACATTCTCCTGCGAAATGGCAAATTCGATGTCGTCGAAAGAGAGTCCGTAGGATTCCAATTTATGCAGGTCCACATCTACCTTGATCTCACGTTCATCAATACCACGTATCTCAACTTTTGAGATCTCGCTGACCGATTCAATGCGATCTTCCAGTATTTCGGCATAACTTTTAAGCTCTTCTATGCTGTAATCGCCTGATAAATTAATATTTATGATGGGGAATTCTGAAAAATCAATATCCTGCACCAATGGATCGAACAGTAAGTCACCTGGCAATTCACTTTTGGCTTTGTCTACGGCGTCTTTTACATCCTGCAGCGCAATTTTTATATCCACATCCGTGTTGAACTCCACGAAGATCATCGAGGCATCCTGCGCGGATGTGGAAGAGATCTCCTTGATCCCTGTTACCGATTCAACCTCTTTTTCGATGGGCCTGGTGATCAGGTTCTCAATATCCAGCGGTGGGTTACCGGGATACGTAGTTTGTACCAGCACGGTTGGCAGCACAATTTCAGGAAACAATTCCTTGGGCAGATTGCGGTAGGAGAATATCCCGAAAAAAATGATCAGAGCGGTAAGCAGGAAAATAGTATTCCTGTTCTTCAGTGCCGCCGTGGTTAGCTTGAATTCTCTGTATTTATTTTTGCTCATTATCTTCCTTATTAGTCAATTATACGTACCGGGGCGCCGTCGCTGACCAGGTTATAACCGGCTACAATTACGCGATCTCCTGCCTGGATGCCTTCAACAATTCGCGAAACATCCTGCACAGTCTTACCGGTTTTCACATACACTTTCTCTGCTGTCAGGGGTTCCGAAGTATCATTGATGCGGAACAGGAACGTGCCGTTAAAATCTTCTTTCAATATAATGGAAGGCACCAGCAGGGCATCGTCGGTTGAAAAATCCTGGATTTTTAAGGAGGAGAGCATGTTGGGTTTTAACAGGTGGTTTTCGTTGTCCACCAGCACCTCAACAGTAAAGGTGCGGGTTACCGGATCGATGATCATGCCTGTCCTGTGAATCGGCCTTTCCAGTTGAACCTCCGGTAATGATGCAAAGCGCAGGGTGGCCATTTCTCCTTCGCTGACTTTACCCAGAAAAGATTCAGAGACATTTGCAGTAATACGAATCTCATCAAGGTTCACGAGCCGAAGCAGGCGCATTCCGGGCGATGCCAGTTCACCGGTCTTGACCATGATATCATCCACGACACCTGTGAATGGCGCACGAATGGATGCCATTTCCAGCTGCGATTCCAGCGTTCCCAGTCTCGCCTCCAGTGATTCCTTGTTATTTTTTGCTTCCAGGTACTGGATCTCGCTGCCAATCTCCTGTTCCCACAGCTGCTTTTGCTTTTCGAATACTTTTGAAGCCAGTTCAAGACTGGTCTTGACCTCATCTATATTACTCTGGGTAACTTCCGTTTTCAGGCGAATAAGCAGTGTTCCTTTTCTAACCTGCTGGCCTCTTTTGACCAGGATGGATTGAATCTGCCCATTCACTTCCGGACTGATGAATGCATCCTGCAAGGCTTCTACTGTCCCTGTGGATTCAAAATAACTCGAAAAGGATTCCGGAGCCATTTTGCTGACTTTCACAACAACTTTGCGGACGTCGCCCGTATCCTGCCTGGGTGATTGTTCCAGTTGCTGTTCCAGTTCGGAGATTTTTTGGTTATATTCTTCAACCAGTTGTTGGTATTCACTGATCTCGGCTTCTAAATCCTTTTGTCCCTGCGGGGCACATGAGACAACTGTAAACGCGATGGCTATTATCAATAGATTTTTCATAGGTTTTCAAAAAAAAGGTTACTTAAATATTATTCATTAATTTGTCGAGCGTCATTTTGGCATTCAGCAAATCGACCATTGCTGACGTATAATTGCTGAGCGTTTGCAGGAACTGGTCATTCACCTGCGTGAGCTCCAGGCTGCTGGCAAGCCCCTCGTTATATTTGGCTTCAGTCGTGTTGATCACTTTTTGTGAAAGCTTCAGGTTTTTCTTTTCGCGATTAAATTGTTCGTAAGCATTGGAGAGATCGTATTGTGCCTGCATGAATTCAACCTGAAGTCCCCGGGCCGTAAACTCCCTGGTATTCTTTGCCTGTTCATATGCTATGCGCTTTTGAGCCACACCTGCCATCCTGAGCCCACTGCTGAATACAGGTATATTCAGAGACAGACCCACCGCAGATGCATTGTACCAATCCTCGTCGGTATCAAACAGGTTGAATTCGTCTCGCTGCGCAGTATAGTCGAGATTGAAAAAGGCAGACAGGTTGGGCATATATTCGGTCTGTTTTAGTTTCAAGTCCATAAATGCAAGCTTTTCCTGGTCTTGAAGAATCTGGTAATCAAGATTGGATTCAACATCCATCTCGTAGCCCATCAGTGACTGGTAATCCATCTGTTCGACAAAATCTTCCAGGCGGTCTGTCAGCTCAATCTCTTGTTGCAGATTGAGTCCCATTTGGTATTTCAGCAGACTGCGTGATGCAACCAGTTGCCTTTCCATGGACAGGACAGCATTTTCAAGGTCGGTCATGGTCACCTCCAGTTGATCCACCTCGATCTCTTCCACAAATCCGGCTTTGTAAAGTGCTCTTGTCTCTTCCAGGGTGGTAAGCATATTTTCAAGGTTTCCACGAAGGATTTCGAGTGTATTTTCAGACAACAGAACGATGTAATAGCCCTGTGCTACTGATTCTCTGACCTGCTGTTCTGTGAGTTCCCGTGAATTCTTTGTGAATTCCTTATAGATCTTTGCGGTTTGCAGTCCGACAATAAAGGATCCGCTAAAAATCATCTGGTTGGCAACCAATCCGGCTGTAGCAAAATGCTTGGTTCCAAACTGGACTTCAATTTTTTCCGAAGGATCTCCCAGGAAATCTGGAATCAGTGTCGTGGCAAGGCTCAGATTGTTGTTATAGTTAACAGATGCGCTGACCTGGGGCAGTCCCGTAGCCGTTGCTTCCCAAACCCGCTTGTCAGCTGACAACACATCCAGTCTTGCATTCTCGGCATTCGTGTTGTTGGCAACGGCATAGTTCATAGCCTCCTGTAAAGAATAAGAGACGGGTTGTGATGCCTCCTCCTGAGCGCTCAGGGAGATTCCGGTAATCAAGCTACCTGCAATAATCGTTGTTAACGTTAAAATCTTTCTTCTCATTTCTAAATTTATTTTTCAGTTTGATCAAGTTTCATCCTGAAATATTTCAGGCCCTGGTCGTTGCATATTCCGTGTATGTGGTATTTAAAAATTTCATCGATGAAAGCGGCTGTTGAATATTCTTCCTCTTCAATGATCGTTGATGCATGCATCATTTCCACCCTTGCCACATGCAACTTTGAAATGATGCGGGCATCCATGTCCTTTCTGAAAAGTCCTTCTGAAATCCCTTTTTCAAGGTTGCGCATGATCATATCATACATTTTTTTCCTTTTGTACTCAATCCACTCGTTATAAACATCCGGGTAATATTTTTTCAGATCGAAGTAAAAAGTAGGGCTGTGAATGCTCTGGCTCAGGTGAATATGTTTATTCACATGCATCAATTCATCGATTGCGTTAATCTTGCTCTGGAACATCTTTTCCATTGCGTTGCGCTGCATTTTTATCTCATGCGCGATCACCTTCCTGATCAGGTCCTGCTTGTCATCAACATGCTGATAAAGTGTCTTTTTAGATATTCCAAGTTCACGGCACAAATCATCCATAGTGATGGATTTGATGCCATACTTACTGTAAAGTGAAAGTGCGCTGTTTAAAATGCGCTCAGTGCCTTGAATTGCAGAATTGAACATTGGATACAAAGTTTATATAAAAAGTTTCCGCGGTTTACATCAGGTATGAACAAGGATTGTTTCAAATTGTTTAAGAGGTACTGTTTAATTTTTATAAAAATATGTTAAACAAACCATATTGTTCGTGTAAAAATATTTGCGTAATTCGATTATTTCTGTATTATGAAGGATCTCAAACCAATAATTTTAATAGAGTATGATAGAAACTAAAGTATTCAGCGAAACAGCGAAACCCGATGCAGCAATGCGTTCAGCGATCATTGATTTTCTTCACAAACACCTTGAGGAGTTTGGTGATGCTTGGGATGACATTGCCAAGGCAGTGGATTATTCCCTGAAGGCTTATGAATCTTTTGGTGGATTCATCCTGGTATCTTATGCAGGTGATGACATGTCAGGAGTCGTCGTTGTGAACAGGACCGGTATGGAGGGTTATATCCCCGAGAATATTCTTGTGTATATTGCGACGCACAATGAAATGCGCGGTCAGGGGATCGGTAAACATCTGATGAAAGAGACAATTGCCCTGGCTGAAGGCGACATTGCCCTGCATGTGGAACCAGATAATCCTGCACGCTTTCTTTATGAGAAGGTTGGGTTTACCAGTAAGTACAAGGAGATGCGCTTCAAACAGCAATCGAATTAACGCCTCTAAATCAGGATAATGGCTTATATTGAATTAGATATTAAAAAGTTAAGGGAGAATTATAACCATCTCGACAAACTGTTTAAAAAGCATGATATACAGTTCTCAGTGGTAACAAAAATGCTTTGCGGGAATAAGTTATTTCTCTCTGAGTTACTCAAGCTGGACATATCACAGGTATGTGATTCCCGGGTTTCCAATCTGAAAATGGTCAAGTCCATCAGGCCGGACATAGAGACCATTTACATCAAGCCGCCTGCAAAACGCGCATTGAAAAGCGTAGTGCAATTTGCGGATATCAGTGTCAACACCGAGATCAAAACCATCAAGCTATTGTCTGAAGAGGCACAGCGACAAAAAAAGAAACACAAGATCCTGATCATGATTGAACTGGGTGAGCTCCGGGAAGGGATCATGGGGGAGGATTTCATGGCTTTTTACGAGGAGGTGTTTAAGTTGAAAAATATAGAGGTAGTGGGCATCGGAACAAATCTCACCTGCCTGTACGGCGTATTGCCGAACCACGACAAGCTGGTCCAGCTATCGCTTTACGAACAATTGGTGGAGGCAAAGTTCAATCGACAGATCCCTTATGTATCCGGTGGCTCTTCTGTAACGATTCCACTGATACATCAAAAACTTCTTCCAGCCGGAATTAACCATTTCAGGGTGGGAGAGACCCTGTTCCTTGGAACTGATCTGTTCAATAATACCACCTTCAAGCATATGCATTCGGATGTATTTAAGCTTTATTCCGAAATTATAGAGCTGAGTGAGAAACCACAGGTACCCATTGGTGAAATGGGGCAGAATGTGGAGGGCACCACGTTTGAATTTGATGAGGAAGACATGGGGAAACGCTCCTACAGGGCCATTATTGATATTGGATTGCTGGATGTGGAACAGAGTCATATCTTTCTTGCCGACAAGGACCTGAGTATGGTTGGTGCCAGCTCCGACATGTTCGTTATCGACCTGGGCGACAATGAGAAAAACTATAAAGTAGGTGACCTCCTTGAATTCAATATGGATTACATGGGAGTGCTGCGTGCGATCAATTCAAGGTACATCGACAAGCGGGTGAAGTGATGGATCAATAATCCACGTACTTTTTTATGTAATTATTAACCTGTACTACAATACTTTAAAAGAAAAAAGCCTCCAAAACCGGAGGCTTTTTTTCTGGTGATTCAGCTGAGGCTCGAACTCAGGACCCCCTCCTTAAAAGGGAGGTGCTCTACCAACTGAGCTACTGAATCATCCGTTTTTGCTTTTGAAAGCGGTTGCAAAGATAAATACTTAAAATTTATTATCAAAAGGATTATAAGCGAAAAAAGAGATCAATTTTTTTTCACTCCAATAAGTCAATGAATACAAGGTTTATAGAAGGATTTTCATCGCTGGGAAATTATTTTTTTTATGGATTCCTGTAATATAATTTCTGCTGCTTCGTCTCCCGTACAGAAATCAGAAAATAGTTGATACAGTATTCATTAAAAAATAAGATTATGAAACGTTTAGCTTTTTTATCAGTAATTATCCTTGTACCTTTCTTTGCCTTTTCGCAATCTGCTTCTATTGACAGGCTCATTGATAAGTATGGGGGACAGGATGGTGTGACCATTGTGAACATCAGTCCGCAACTCTTCCAGGTCATGTCTGCCATGGACGTACAGGAAGTTGAGGATGCAGAATTCCCTTTCGATAAACTGTCAGCAGTAAAGGTGCTGACCATTGAGAGTCCTGAAATCCTGGCCGGAACAGATTTTTACAGTGAGGTCATGTCAGATTTGAATACCAGTGACTTTGTGGAGGTGATCACCGTGAAAGATGGCGGCGAGGATGTAAATATGTGGATGAAGACCGAAGGTCAGCAGATCCGTGAATTCCTCCTGGTCGTTTCTTCACCTGACGAAGGCGTGGTTGTATATATCAGCGGAGATTTCAACATGAATGATATTGGAGGCCTTGCTTCATCTTTTGGCGGAATTGAGGGACTCGAAGAACTCGATAACCTTTAAAAAATCGTTAACTTGTAGCGTCAAATGTTACGATACTGAATGAAGTCCTCAGAATTTAAAATCTTACTCATGCCTTTCAGCTCCCGGTTGTACCGGCTGGCATTTGGCCTGCTGGGAAACCGGGAGGAGGCTGAGGACACAGTTCAGGAAGTGTATCTGAAACTCTGGAAAATGCGTGACGACCTGGGGAAATACAACAGCCTGGAGGCCCTGAGTGTAAGAATCACAAGAAACCTCTGTTTGGATCAGCTGCGCAGAAGAAAAACCGCGAGGGAAGCGCAGGAACAGAGGAAGCGGGAAGCACGGATCGAAGCGGAGGATCCATCCGACACGTTATTGAAACAGGAACGTGCGGAGATCATCAACAGGCTGATCAATGAATTGCCGGAGCCACAGCGATCACTGGTATATTTCAGGCATATTGAAGGAAAAGAGTACCGGGAGATTGAAGGACTGATGGAAATGAAAGAAAATGCGATCCGGGTTAGTATTTCCCGGGCCAGGAAACAATTAAAGGAAATGTTGCAAAAAAAATATGCATCATGGACAAATTAAAACACATAAAAGAGTTGCTTGAAAAGTTCTACGAGGGAGCCACCAGCATGGAGGAGGAGGCAGAATTGCAGGCCTACTTCCTCGAAGAGAAGGTCCCGGAGGAACTTTTAGCTGACAAGGAATTGTTCATCTCGATGGCAAGCGCGGGCCAGCCTGTCGAAGTGCCTGCCGACCTGAATGAAAAGATCAACAATGGTCTTTCGGATGCAGAGCGCTCTGAATCAAGGTCACGCAGAATCAGCATCTATTCTTTCTCTGCGCTGGCAGCGGGACTGCTGATCATTTTCAGCGTCTATATTGGCTTTCTCAGAGAGGACCATAACAATGCCATGACCCAGTATGCCATCGAGGACCCAGACCTTGCATATGTGGAAGCAAAAAAGGCGCTGGAATATGTATCCTTGAAATGGAACAATGCTACCTCAGAACTTGACAACCTGAACCAGGTGAATAAAACG
>CAZPTO010000152.1:0-7879 GCA_964589155.1 uncultured Bacteroidaceae bacterium
TTTAATGACTATCGGATGTAGTAAAAATACCCCTGAACTACCCGAAAAGGCAGAGGTGAAAGAGATCATGACCCTGGTTTGTGATTACGAACTGAAAAATACGCATCTTGCCGATAACTGGCAGCGATTCAGATTGAATTCCTGGGTTCCATCCTCATTTTATCCGGGACTTATGGCACAGTACAGGGTGTCGGAAGAAGAAAGATATTTAGAAATGGCAAAGCTCTGGGCAGAAGCAAATGAATATACGCTTGCATCTCGCTTTCGCCATGCGGATGATCATCTGTGTGGAAGTACGTATCTCGATCTGTATGAAATTGAAGGGGAAGCGCATATGCTTGCGCCCACAAAAAACCAGTTTGATTCCATCCTCAAAGTGAATACGATGAGTGGAAGAGAAGACTGGGATTGGGCAGATGCACTTTTTATGGCTCCTCCAACCTGGGCAAAGCTGGGCAGGATCACCGGGGACAATAGATATCATGACTTCTTGCACACGCAATTTTTTGATGCGGTAAAACCGCTCTACGACAAAGAAGAATCCTTGTTTTATCGTGACCAGCGATATATAGATGAGCGTTCGGCCAATGGAAAAAAAGTCTTTTGGTCGAGAGGTAATGGTTGGGTCGTTGCCGGACTTCCCAGGATCCTGGATAACCTTGATCCAAACGATCCTTACAGGGAAAAATATGAAGAATTATTAGAGGAAATGAGCAATCGGCTTATAGAACTCCAGGGAGCGGATGGAATGTGGCGTGCAAGTTTGCTTGACCCTGTTGAATTTCCAATGAAGGAATCAAGCGGGACCGCTTTCTTCTGTTATGGAATGGCCTGGGGTATCAACAATGGTATTCTGGAAAAGGATAAGTATTTACCGGCGGTATTAGATGCCTGGGAAGGGTTGTGTGAAGCTGTCAATGACTATGGCCGGGTCTGTTATGTGCAACCCGGCGGTGCGTATCCGGTTGTTTTTCCTGAAAGATATACCCATGCTTATGCTGTCGGAGGTTTTCTGCTCGCAGGTGAGCAAATGCTTGAACTAATTGATCATATCTAAGAAATTTTCATTCAACAGAAGTTGAGGTTGCTGCGACCACAGGAGAAGCAAATAATATGCTTAAATAGTAGAAATATTCTAAACAGATATCATGGCTTTGACAAAGTTTATGAAATTCATGATGCTTCCGATTGTTGTTTTACTCGGCTTTGATATACACATTGGTAAGGCCCAGGAAGTAAACGATACAAGCGGTTATCATAAAGAAGACAAGGCCAAAGGTAATTTACCTGAATCCTGGGTACATCCCCCTCCGGATCAGGATGCCGCCTTCCCTGTACATCCTTTTGTTCCCGGTAAAGGGTCCCCATTGGTTTCGATGGATGAAAATGGGCAGCTGGTTTACAGGCCATATAGTGACAAGGGTGACCGGGTGCTGGACTGGTCACATTGTGGCTATGAAAAAAGTGAAGTTCCGATTCCGGAAGTTCGGGTGGTTGAGATCCTTCACCCGCTCTCTGAAAATACGCGTCAAGCCGGGAATATGTGCTACCCTGTGGGTCCGGATAACCGTGAACAAATCCAGGCAGCACTTGACAGGGTGGCAGCCAGGCAGACAGGAGCACATGGCTCCAGGGGGGCTGTTTTATTAAAGAAGGGTACCTATTATATTAATGGCTCCCTCAAGGTAGGATCAGGTGTCGTGCTCCGGGGAGAAGGCGACGGCGAGAATGGAACAGTGCTGGTATTTACCACTTCGGGAGAAGAGGTTGCCATAGTTGTTGAAGGTGATGGTCCGATCAGGGAAATAGATACAAGCAAAAAAGTCCGAATCGCCCAGGACTACCTTCCTTCGGGAAGTATCGAACTGACTGTTGAGGATGCACGTCCTTTCCGGGAAGGAGATGTTGTCTGTATCAAAAAGACAGTGAACAATCAGTGGGTAGAGGACCTGGGAATGGGTGAGCGTCTTCGCCATATACGCGCAGGTGAGGAAGGAGCAAATAAGAAACCCTGGAACCCACGGTCCTATCAATTTGAACACATTCGACAGATCAAGGCTGTAGCAGGTAATACGATCACGCTGGACATGGTACTGCCCCAGTCCTTCGAGAAGCAGCACGGTGGTGGTGAAGTGTATAAAGTAAACGTTGATCAGCTGGGTTCGCAATCCGGCGTGGAGTTTTTACGTGTTGTTTCGAACTATGATACGACGGTCATAGATAAAGGAAAAAGAACTGATTTCTACAACCTGAGGTATGGAATTGTACTCAGGCATACCAGCGATAGCTGGGTACGTAACTGTACCATGATGCATTTCGTAAAATCTGCTGTAGCCATAGAAGATCACACACGACATGTTACGGTCAGGGAATGCAAATCATTGAAGCCGGTTGGTGCCTTCGCCGGTGGCCGACGGTACCCTTTTTCTATCGGTGGTGGCACCGGGCACCTGTTTTACAAGTGTTATACTGAAGATGCAAGGCATGATTTTGTAGGAAGCTCACGTACCATGGGACCATTTGCATTTGTAAAGTGTACCGCTGTGCGCGGAGGTACCTCTGAGCCACATCACCGCTGGGGTACCGGTTACCTGTTTGACTGTATCACAACAGATGGAAACATTGGTGCATTTAACCGGGGCGACTCCGGTAGCGGGCATGGATGGGCTGCAGCAAATACCATGGTCTGGAATGCAAACGCACAAAGTGTTACGGTTTTCGACCCGGAAACAAAAGGCGAAAATAACTTTGCTATCGGATTCACCGGTGATTTCAGGAAGGAAAACTTTGATCCTATGGGCCTTTGGTATGCGAATACCCGTGCCGGATATTGGGGGACCTCCAGGGAAGGGAAGTTTTATGGGTATGCGCTCATGGGGAATGGACATATTGAAAGTCCCGGTCAGCCGGCAGAACCGGCCAGTCTCTTTGTGCAACAGCTCATTGAACGAATGGGCAGGGAACAGGCCATGAAGGTGCTTCAATAACCAGGAAAGGAAGTGCAATCAGTTTATGTGCTGAAAAGATTGCCGCCAATTATTGTGCATGACTGAATTGCTTCATGTTTTTTCGATACATAAGCGGGGTGACGTTCATACTTTTTTTGAAGGCTTTATTAAAATTTGATATGTTATTGAAACCACTGGCGTAACAAATCTGAAGCACATTCATGTCTGTTTCGGAAAGGTGCTGGCAAGCTTTCCCGATGCGCACTTCATTGATGACCGTAAACAGGTTTTTACGTGTTCCCATCTTGAAAAAACGGCAAAATGCATTTTTATTCATATTGACCAGTCCGGCAATTTTTTCCAGGGTAAGGTCCTCCGCGTAATGGTCCATGATGTAGTCAAGAACAATATTGATCCGTTCTGTATTTTTTAAACTGGAATTCCTGTAACTCGGACTTGCGAGAAGCCGGTATTCATTAGATTTCGCAATCAAGTTCAGGATCTGAAGCAGCTGAATAAAACGATCTGATTCATCAAGCTCCGGAAGCCGGAACATTATTTTTGCAACCTTTTTTCTCAGACTGCCTGTCAGTTTTATCCCCTGCGGCGCTCTTTCTTCCAGGACAGCCTTTATTCCACTCATTTCCTGACGTTCCAGGAAATCCTTACCGGCAAAGTCGGAAAGAAACTTGACACAAATGGCCTGTGCCTTCATGTTGGCTTTCTCATCGAAAAAGACCGGATCGTTTTTCCAGACATGCGGCAAATTTTTGCCCACCAATACCAAATCACCTTCATTGAAATTTTCAATATTATCACCAATTCTCCTTCGGCCAAAACTTTTAACGATCAGGGTCAGTTCAAATTCCGGGTGATAATGAAAAGGATTGTAAAAATAGTCGTATTCGGTTTTGTCAAATTCAATGGAAGCACTCAGTGAATCCCTCACACGAACCAGGATTGGTTTCATCATTGCATTTCCTTAACAGTATATTATGCTAATATAGTATCATAATCAGCTAAATTTATAAAAATTAATCTTTTTTATTTTCAAATATTTGCAAATGTTGACTGATTACATTAGAAAACATATCTAAAGCCGGAAGTTATGAAGAAAGTCCTGTTGTTTACATTGTTCATTGGATTTGCAATGGCCCATATCTATTGTGAACCTGTTGCCATCCTGGTTCCGGGGAATCAGAGTGTTGTTGAAAAAACTGCTTCAGCAGAATTGCACAAGTACCTGTCACTCCTATATCCTGAAGATGATTTCACCATCGTAGGAGAAATGCCTTCCGATCATAGAAAAGTGATCCTTTTAGGGACGGTTCAGAAGCTGGAAGCCTACAAGGAACTGTTGCCTGCAGTGCTTCCCGGAAAACCTGAAAGTTATTCCATAACCACTTTGTCTTCCATTGACAGGGAGGTTGGAATTATTGCCGGCTATGACGATGCAGGAACTTTGTATGCAGTTTATTCGCTTTTGGAACAGCTGGGGTGCGGTTTTTACCTTTCATATGAAACACTTCCGGAAGTAAGAACAAGGTTTTCATTCCAGGAGTGGAATCTTTCGGATTCGCCCGCTTATCCTGTGCGACTGGTCTTCAACTGGCACAATTTTCTTTCAGGTATCACTACGTGGAATATTGACGACTGGGCCCTTTGGATAGAGCAATCGGCAAAAATGAAATACAATACCATCATGATCCATTCTTATGGTAACAATCCTATGATGGAGTTTGAATTCAACGGGGAGAAAAAAGAAGTGGGTTACCTGGCCAATACGGCGAAAGGCCGGGACTGGGGGACAAATCATACCAACGATGTAAGAAGGTTATATGGAGCACGTTCTTTCTTTGATGACAGCATTTTTGGAGCGGAAGCATCCAAAGTGCCCGACGCTGAAAGGGTTGATGCTGCTATTCAACTGGCACAAGATGCGTTCAAAAAGGCGGATGATTACGGCATGGATGTAGCGTTTACTTTTGATGTGGGTGACCGGAGATCGCTACCGTCAAACATAGTTAACACACTTCCTGAACATGCTAAATTAAAAACAATGGGCACCTGGTATCCCCATCCTGAAACAGAGGAGGGATTTGCGTATTATAAAGCCCAGGCCCGGCAAATCCTCGAAATGTACCCGCAGATCGATTATTTCGTCCCCTGGGTCAGGTACAGGGTTCCCCATCAGTCATCTGACTTTATGCACGTGGAGCAATTTCCCGATGCATGGGAACGGGACTTTAATTCCGGGATCTCCAGGGAAAACCTGGAGGATAATACCTTCACACGAAGCATGTTTTTTATCGGTAAAATCTGTGAAGCATATCTTGTAGCGGTTGACGAGTTGGGTTTTGGCGATGTGAAAATGGGAATAGGAACCTGGAATTGGGCTGCCTTCCCGACGATGGATAAATTTCTGCCGGAAGAGTATGAATTTTTCCCCCTGGATTGGTACATGAATTTTCATACGGATAGCACTGTCCAGACCCTCACCTCAATTGATCCCAGCCGAAGTGTTCATCCGATAGTCTGGGCCCACCACGACGACCATCGGTATATTGGAAAACCCTATACTCCGTATGAGAATTTTGCTGACATGCTGGAACAAAGAAATGCAGCAGGTTTTGGTATTATTCACTGGACCACCCGGCCGCTGGAGCTTTACTTTAAAAGCTTGTCACAGCAGGTGTGGGAAAGCACACTGAATGAACCTTTGGAAGTTACTGTTGAGGAATTTGCGAAAAAAACCTTTGAAAGCAATGCCCCGGTTTTCAAACAATACATAGTTGAATGGATTACAAGAGCTGCCATGTTTGGACGCGAAACTTCCGAGTATTTTTACGATATGAAAGATACGGAGCCACGGCTGAAACGATTTCAACTGGGGAAATACGGTAATCCCCTGGATTATCCTGAGAATGCTGTGGAGGAAGCCCGAAAACGATTAAAGATCCTTGATGAAATCGACACGCTGAAATTATCAGAACAGGGCAGGGATTGGTACAGGTACTTTTACGGGTTTGAAAAGTTTGTTATCAGTTTTAACCAAAATCAACAATACCTTATTGACGCCTTCGATCTTATAGAAAGAAGGGAGTTTACAAAAGCAAGAGAAATATTAAGCAGGGCGAATCCGGAAGAGACCATCCGCCTGTATGCTGAATTCTCGTCCCAGGGATATATCACGCAGGGTGAAAAAGGACTGATCGTTTCATTGAATCTCAGGTGGCTGCCTGATTTTCACGTATTCATGCAAAAGCTGAGGATGATCCCGGTGAGGTATAATTTTGCACCCACCTTTCATGAACCCATGGCCCGGAGCGCCGGGAAATACACTTTCTTCTATACGGAGGATAAAGAGGTGTGGCTTAGTTTGGGAAAGGAAGAAACCGGGTATGAAGTAAAAGTTGCCAAGGATGCTTCTGGAATAGATGAAACGACTGCCACATATATCGAAATTGAACAACCCTATGCATTTGAGCTGGGCATCTGGAGACCACTTCGCCGGCTGGAACCCTGGCAGGATGAATCATTGTTGCCCGGGAAATATGAGGTGGAACTGAGTTTTTATAATCCGGATCTCACAAGGGCCGAAAACAGCATTTTTGAAATCCATATTGTCGACAAAAACGGGAAACAGGTTGCCGGAAAAAATTTGGATTTTAATTATGAACCTGGCCAGGATCATCAACCTGTTCGAATACGGATACCGTTTTCTGTTGAGAAAGGAGAGAAATTGTATCTTAAGTTCCTTCCTCAACAGGGAAGCATCGTATTAAACAGCCTGGTAATTCATCCTGTTGAGTAGTCTTTAATTGAATAATACTGGTGCCTGGTAAGCATGCGTTACCGGTCCAGGTTTACGAAATCTAATCCGGAATGTCTAAACTTTGGAACAACCAGACAGAACTTTTCGCTTTGGTCCGAAAGGAACTGTTTACCGCCCTTGTGGGTGATGTCCTTGATAAAATGGGATATTTTCACCAGTTTCTCCCGCAAAACCTCAAACCTCTTGATTCGGGGATGGTTGTGATTGGCCGGGCCATGCCTGTACTGGAGGCGGATGTATTTGCGGGTGCGTCTGAAGACTCAAATAATTCCCTTTTAAACCAACCCTTTGGGCTCATGTTCGAAGCCCTGGACCAGTTATCCAAAGATGAAGTATACGTGTGCACAGGTGGTTCATACACTTATGCCCTGTGGGGCGGATTGATGACTACCAGGGCGTTAAAAGTGGGTGCTGCAGGTGCCGTGGTAAATGGTTTTTCACGCGATACAAACGAAATCCTGAAATTGAATTTTCCCGTTTTTTCTGCAGGCACTTATGCGCAGGACCAGGGACCTCGCGGTAAAGTAATCGATTACAGAACCTCAATTGAAATCGGAGGTGTAAAAATCAATCCGGGCGATATTATTTATGGCGACAGGGATGGTGTTATCATCGTTCCACGTGAAGTTGAAAGGGACGTATTTCATGCGGCAATCGAGAAAGCACGAGGAGAAAAACAGGTAAAAAAGCCCTGGAAGAGGGGATGACTACGGTGGAGGCTTTCAGAAGATTTGGAATTATGTAGTGGCTTATGACAAATAATATGATGCAAAATCCATATCAGTTATCAAACAAAATAGCGCTTATAACCGGGGGTGCTGAAGGCATAGGCCTTGGGACTGCCAGTGTATTTCTCAGTTTAGGTGCAAAGGTAATAATAACAGGACGGAACCTGGGAACGTTACAGCAAGCGCAACAAAACCTGGGCAGGAACTGCCTCATCTATCAACATGATGTTACCGATAAAGCCTCTCACAGGGACCTTCAGACATACATTGAAAAGGAAGCCGGTGTTTTGGATATTCTTGTTCACAATGCGGGGAAGCATTTAAAAAAACCTTCCCTTGAGGTAACCGACCAGGAATTTCAGTCTGTT
>CAZPTO010000153.1:0-7833 GCA_964589155.1 uncultured Bacteroidaceae bacterium
ATTTGATATTAAAGGGGATAGGTGATCTGGAGCCTGTGTTTAACTATTATTTAGAAGGGCTAGCTGAATACAGGCTTGATATTCCTGATGGCACATACAATATTAAATTACTATTTGCAGATGGAGAAGCCCTGGCAGCTGGCGAGCGGGTATTCGATGTATCCGTCAATGGCAAAACAGTTTTAAAGGATTTTGATATGGTCGCCCTGAATGGATTCGGACATGGTATGGAAACCAAATTCGAAATAAACGTATCTGACGGCAAGGGAGTGAATATCAATTTCCAACCAGTCAAAGGAAGCCCGATATTGTGTGGTGTATTGATACAGAAACACTAACAGAAAATAAAACACTCATAAACTGCACTATGAAAACAACCAAATTAACCAATGCCCATTCCAAATTAGTTTTGGGAGTACTTTTTGCCCGATAATGGTGACAAATTTGCATGCTCAAATTACATCAGATGAGAATACCAGTTTTAACATGAATAACTTGAAACCTGGAATACTTACAAATACCGGGCTGTGGCGGTACATCCTCAAATGAGCATCTATGGAGACATCAAACGGTTGAAAACAGGTAATAATGGTGAAATATTCCAGTAGTGGCCTTGAAAAATTAGATTAGATACGAAGATTCAAAATCATTTTAAATTTTTAAGTAAACAATATATAACACCAATTAAATGAAAATAAATCACATTCTTATTATCTCAATCTTGTTGAGCAGTTTGATCGGATGTAATTCAGGCCAGCAATCTTCGGAACAGGAAATTTCAAAGGTCACAAGTCATATTTCTGTTCCTCAGGTGACCGACCTAAAGGAATCTCACCCAAGATTATTATTATCAGAAGATCAGCTCTTGAATTTGAAACAAAAGATAAACGCTGATACAATACTATCAGTGTGGTACGGTGAGGTAAAAAGAGATGGAGAGGAAATAATGTCACTTCCATTATCGAAGTATGACCTCCGTGATGGTATCAGACTTCTTTGGGTGAGCCGCGAGATGGTCAGAAGAATGTATATCCTCGCATTCCTTTACAGAATGGAAGAAAATACAATATACCTGGAAAGGGCATGGCAGGAACTTGAGGCCTGTGCCAATTTCCCGGATTGGAATCCAAAGCATTTTCTGGACGTGGGTGAAATGTGCCATGCATTTGCGATTGGATATGATTGGCTGTATGCTGATTTAAGTGAAGATCAAAGATCAATCATCCTGGAAGCTCTGATTAATAAGGGAATGAATCCCTATTTAAAAGGTTCTGAATCCGGGGAGGGCAAATGGGTGAAAAATATCACCAACTGGAATTTTGTTTGTAACGGCGGCGTGGGTATTGCTGCCCTTTCGATTGGTACCGAAGAAAAAGAAATCTTTAACACAGTAATATCGCATGTAATGGAAAACCTACCTTATGGTATCAAGAGTTATGCCCCCGACGGGGCTTGGGATGAAGGAGCCGGTTATTGGGGTTATGGCACACGTTACATGACCTATTTAATGGCATCACTACAATCTTCGACGGGTCAATTATATGGTATTCCTGATGCCCCGGGACTGGCAGAGACCTGTTATTTCCCGATTTACATGTCAGGTACCGTAGATGAGTCCTATCAATTTGGAGACGGGAATTCAAAAAGAGTCTCAATACCTGCCATGTTCTGGCTGGCAGAACAATATAATAATCCTGTTTTCGGTGCGTGGCGTTATTTGCATATTGCGGAGGGTGGATCTAATCCCAACATTTTTGATTTGTTATGGTACAAACCTGAATTCTCAAATACTTCCAAACTGCAGGAACTCTCTCCAGACAGGTACTTCAGGCATGTCGAAGTGGTTTCTGTCAGGACCTCATTCAAAGATAAAAACGGATTTATGGCCGGTCTTAAAGGCAGGATGGTATCCGAGCTTCACCATAATGATTTGGATCAGGGATCATTTTATATGGAAGCCCTCGGTGAGACCTGGGCCGAGGAACTGGGCAGTGGACATTATAATGCACCCGGATACTGGCAATACTCACCCTCGGGAAATCGCTGGAATTATTACCCGAAGCGTGCCGAAGGGCAGAACACACTGGTTATAAATCCAAGCCTGGAGGCTGATCAGCTCTCTGATGCACAGTCAGGGATAATAAGCTATAATTCTCAGCAAGAAAAAGTATTCGCAGTTGCTGATATTACTGATGCCTACCGCGATCATGCTCTCAAAGTAAAGAGAGGACTATACCTTTTTGATGGCCGGAAAACCTTAATGATCCAGGATGAGGTTGAATTAAAAGAACATGGAGAAATATGGTGGTTCATGCATACCAGGGCGGATATAAAAGTCCTAAACAATGCCCAACAAGCGATCCTGGAGAAAAACGGGAAAACACTTATGGCTACCATTCTATCAACTGTACCCACATCCTTTTCTGTTGAAGAGGCAATTCCCCTGCCCTCTTCCCCCACAGATAAATATTGGAATCCGCCTGCAGGTATGAAAAAACTTGCAATCCATTTTGAAAACACAAAAAACCTGATGCTAAATGTTACCTTTAAAGAAGCCTCCGCTGAGGACCCGGATATTGATCTTGACAGAAAAATTGTACCGATGAATAAGTGGGGAGAAAATTAGGGGCTGCATTATGGAAAATAGGTGTAATTTATAATTATTATCAGAATATATTCCAGCCATTGTTCTTTGATAATAAGTTAAGTATACATGTAGATTGTTGTTTCTTATTTACTGGTTACACTTGTCAACAGTCATTACTTAATGCGCACGTATTTATTTATAATTTCAAATATCCTGTCTTTATCAAGAGGTTTTGACATGAAGTCATCGTAACCGTATCTCATGGCTTCTGCTTTTCTGATTTCCTTGAGTAGGCGGTTTGTGTAATAACCGGTAAATCGGGAAACTCCCCATTTATCTTGTGCATGGCTTCATTGTCATTCATAACGGGCATTTTAATATCCATCAGAACCTCATCAATATCTTGGTTTTCCATACAGATATCCAGTGCCTCTTTACCGTTCTTAACATGGATAAGGTTGCGGTTTTCACGTTCATTTACTGCCAGCTCTGCCAGTGCAGATGCTGACAATAAAGATGCCGACACAATTCATCACAGAAACGCAACCGATACGTGACGATGTGTTGAAGTCTGCCTTCCCATTTTGGGACGATACCGTTAATATTTGGGACGATACCGTTAGATTTCAATACTCCTGGTATCGTAAATTGCATGTCGGAATAACGTCCAGGCATCATGAAGAGGAGTATGATTTATCTGGCACTACTATTCTTCACATTGTACGGCTGTGAAATGAAGAATTATTACCCCGGTGAAAATGGAGACGTTGGCTGGATCACCGATAACCGGGATGATCACAGGTATGGAATTGTAAAAATCGGGGGCCAGGTCTGGATGACCGAAAATTTAGCCTATTTACCAAAAGTAGATTCAGTTCCGCCCCGAACCAATTTTGATGAAGGTGAAAAGATCTTCATCGTCCCGGGTTACGAAGGAACCTCTGTTGCCGAAGCCATGCAAACAGATTATTACCGGGAGAAGGGTGTGATCTATTCGTGGACAACACTTCAGGATGTGTGTCCTGAGGGCTGGCATGTAACCACAATGGGTGATTGGGAAAGCCTGGCCAAATATATCAGCGCAGAAAATGGCGGGTACACAAAAGACACAATCCCCGCTTTTCAGGAAAAGATACCCTGCTGGCGCTGGGAAGGTATTGGAAACCATTTAAAAGCGAAGGATGAATGGGAAACGGTGGAAAAACCACAAAAACCTGCAAAAGTCACAGATGATTATGGATTTCGTGCCATCCCGGCAGAAACCAGTCATTTTTTGAATTGCGCAGTCTTCTGGTCATCATCATGGGAGCAGCACGATGGTTTGTCAGATGACAGTCTTTCGCCCTGGAGCAATAACGAAACTGTTGCCATCTTTAAGATCAAGCCAAATGGTTCAAGACTCATTGCAAAATTCCTGGAAGATCCCATAGAAGACTATTGGTGCAATCATCTTTATTCAGTGAGATGTGTGAAAGATGAATGACAGGCACCATGCAAATGCTATTCAAACAGATGCTGACAAAGCCTTTGAAGAAAGAAAAAAGATGGCACTGGATGGTAACTTGTTCTCACCCCTTCCCATTTAAGCTAAATAACTTCCTGCCCCGCTTTCTGCTATGCATAAAAAAAAGATCTTATTGACGCTTCGTTAAAAACAAAAACCACTACAGCAAGAATACTGCAGCGGCTTCTCTGTTTCGTCGGGGTAGTAAGGTTACTCCCTGCGGTCGTGATCGTTTCTGGGGGGGAGGCTGAATGAATTTAGCCTCGCATCGCCTGTCGTCGATGCTGCTTTTACAATTTCTTACGTAAAAAACGCAATACGGACACAATTATTCACAACCATCATTGAAAAGTCATAATCAGACATCTCAACGCTGTCAGGGATGTTTATGTGTATAGTCCTCATGATGACTTATTTCGCTTATACAAAAAAATCGATTAATAATCAATAATTGAGCTTCTGGACGAACCAAACATGAGTACAAACCAATATATCCGACAGGGAAAACTAATATCATGCAGCGGAAGATACATGCAATGCATTCTCTGAAGAGAATTTATTATATTGTCATGATTCCTAAACTCAGATAAACATTAACGAACCTGTCATGAGAAACTTCCTGCTCATTATTTCCGCTACGCTGCTTATCACTTCATGCAATTCAGCATCTCAAAACCAGCGATCCCTTGAGATCTTCTATGATGAGCCCGCGGCTGAATGGACCGGGGCTTTGCCGCTTGGTAACGGACGCCTGGGCGCAATGGTTTTCGGGGGAACAGGAATTGAAAGGATCCAGCTGAATGAAGAATCGTTATGGACGGGAGGACCTGTTCACAGGACAAATCCCGAAGCCAATGCATACATTGAGGTCGTAAGAAAGCTGCTTTTTGACCGGAAATATGCAGAGGCAGACAGGTTGGCACAGGAAAAAATAATGGGATTGCGCCTGGGCCGCGGAACACACACCTATCAGACGTTGGGTGACCTGTTTTTGGAATTTCAGGATGAAGGAGAGATACAGGCATACCGCAGGTCGCTGGATCTAAGGACCGCAGTGGCATCTACCAGGTATACGACCGGTGCGGGGGAATGCAGCAGAAAGGTGTTTTCTTCGGCCGCCGACCAGGTGATCGTGATAGAAATGGAGGCAAGTGGTGGCTCAACGCTGAACTTTTCAACCTGGATGAACAGGCCCGGTGATGCAGAGAACGTGACGACCGATGGACCCAACATCATGATGACCGGGTTTGCCCAACACGAGGGTCGCGGGACCAGGTTTGCATCAGTCGCCCATCTGATCCAGGAAGGCGGGAGCGTATCATCAACAGATTCGGGAATGGTGGTTCAGGATGCCAGCAAGGTAGTGATGCTCATTTCCGGGAGAACCGATTATTGGGGAGACGATGCACTGGAAGAGGCAATGAATGACATTGACCGGGTACTTGAAACAGGGATTGGCCGATTGAGGGACCGGCATGTGGAAGATTACCAACGCTTGTTCAACCGGGTTGAGTTAGCACTGAACGATCCCGATACGCTGGATATTCCCACTGATGAGCGTCTTGAGCGGATCAAAAAGGGAATGCACGATCCGCATCTGACGGAATTATATTTTCAGTTTGGCCGGTACCTGTTGATCAGCTCATCGAGACCTGGCGGACTGCCAGCCAATTTGCAGGGCATCTGGGCAGGTACATTGCGCCCCCCATGGAATGCAGATTATCACATTAATATCAACCTCCAGATGAACTACTGGCCTGCCCTGGTCACGAACCTTGAAGCGTGCCAGTTGCCCCTGTTTGATTTCGTGGAAGGCTTAACCGAACGGGGACGGGTAACCGCCAGTGAAATATATGGATGCCGGGGATTTGTGGCGCATCATACCACGGACGCCTGGAAGTTTACTGATCCGGTCGGAAGAACCAGGTATGGACTCTGGCCCATGGGTGCCGCCTGGTGTACGGATCATTTCTGGGAGCATTTTATGTATACGGGCGACAGGCAGTTTCTTGCTGACAGGGCCTATCCGGTCATGAAAGAGGCAGCATTGTTTTTCATGGACTACCTGGTTGAAAATCCGAATACCGGCCTGCTGGTTTCAGGTCCCAGCATGTCGCCGGAGAATCGATTCATCACAGAAGAAGGGATAGCCGCTTCTATCTGCATGGGGCCATCCATGGACCACCAGATCATTCGCGAGCTCTTCGGCAATTGTATTGCCGCAAGTGAACTGATTGGGAAAGACCAGGCATTTGCAGATTCGCTGAAGCAGTACCTGGAAGCACTTACTCCCTCACAACTGGGTCCGGATGGTCGAATCCTGGAATGGTCGGAACCTTTGGAGGAAGCTGATCCGGGCCACCGTCATATTTCCCATTTGTATGCATTATACCCGGGAGATGAATTTGCAGATCCCGATGAACCCTGGATGGAAGCAGCAACGAAAGTAATTGAACATCGTTTGGCCAATGGGGGTGGTCACACGGGCTGGAGCCGGGCCTGGATCATCAACTTTTTTGCCCGGTTGCACAATGGAGAGAAGGCCTATGAGAACCTGCAGGCTTTGTATGCCAAATCTACACTCAAAAACCTGTTCGATACACATCCTCCCTTCCAGATTGACGGGAATTTTGGAGCCACGGCAGGCATTGCCGAAATGTTGTTACAGAGCCATTCGGGAAGAATCACCCTGCTCCCGGCACTGCCGTCTGCATGGGAAAGCGGACGAATTACCGGCTTGCGTGCACGCGGTGGATTTGAGGTTGATTTGGAATGGAAGGAAGGCGCTCTCAAAGCGCTCACGGTGAAGTCCCTCCTGGGTAATCCACTGAAAATAGTGTACGGTGATGCAACCATTGAAGATCTGCTTGCAGCCGGCGAAGAAAAGGTCTGGAGGTTTTAAACCCAAGGTAAGAGGAAAGCCCTCAACACCGATACTTAATTGGAAAATCCGATGACAGTGATCTCTTAGCATCAGACCAGGCTGAGCAAATGGCTCCGTAAAGTATTCAGTACTATTTACCAACATGTAAACACTTCGGGATCAATGATAATTGATACACAAATTATATCCAATTGAAGCTGTCCACGCCTGAGTTAAAGATTAATTATGAAGACCTTATTAGGTTGTGCCAAAATGGAGCGTTTGGATCATCCAGGTCAATTTTGAGACGATAACGTTCGTTTTTGGGACGATACCGGTTGAAGTTGTGGTTTGGATTGTAGTAACTTGCTTGTAACTAAATCCCAACATGATGAAATCAATCATTTCAATGATCGCATTCCTGGTGTGTTTCTCTATCCAGAATCCTGCACAGACATTCTATTTAGACGACAACGGAATCACCGTCAAATGCGAAAACTGCCAACCCGGAGATACCGGGACGGTCAATGGTATCCTCTATGAAGCTGTGGACAGATCATTACTGGAACACAGAAGGGACGAAGGTGCAGATTTATCCGTATTGTGTACTTCCCTGGTGACAGACATGAGTATGATGTTTCATGGAATGACAGAATTTGATCAGGACATCAGTTCCTGGGATGTCAGCAATGTTACCAGTTTATGGGGAACCTTTTGGGCAGCTGCATCTTTTGACCAGGACATCGGGGCCTGGGATGTAAGCATCGCAGTTGACATGTCCTATATGTTTCATAATGCAGAACAATTCAACCGGTACATCGGGGATTGGGATGTGGGCAATGTGACTGAGATGAATTGTATGTTTTCCGGAGATTCCCT
>CAZPTO010000154.1:0-7811 GCA_964589155.1 uncultured Bacteroidaceae bacterium
AAGTTTTGACTTTACCGGGTGCTTTTTCACTGGATGCAGACCCGGACGCTGATGTTTCTTTCACCTTGCTTCCTGATTTGGTCGCTGATGTTTCTTTCACCTTGCTTCCTGATTTGGTCGCTGATGTTTCTTTCGCCTTGCTTTTTGACCCGGACGCTGATGTGGCCCTGGAAGTGGTATTCGGTTTGCTTGTCTTTTTTCGTTGTGCACTCATGGTATATATTGTTTCTGTTACCGATCCAGCAGATCATTCAGTATTTTATTTAGTCCGTTCAATGGTATGTGCAACCAATCCGGACGATTGTTCAGTTCGTAATCCGCCTCGTAAATTGCTTTTTCTATAATGTAGACAGAGAGTAGCTCATCCAGTTGCTTGCGTTCTTCGGGAATGAAGGATGCATTCCCTGCAGTATTGAGGTAAGCATTCATAAAGATATCCCTGACCTTCCGGTACCAGGGTTCGAGCCATGGTTCCAGGTACTCGGTGGATTCAGGCATCTTTTCATTGTACTCCAGGGCGCCCATATAAATTGCGTAGTGGAAGGAACGCAGCATTCCGGCAACATCTTTGAACGGACAGTACCGCAGGCTCCTTGCCGTAAGTGACCGGGTAGGTTCTCCCTCGAAATCGATAATAATGAAATCCTTTCCTGTAAAGAGCACCTGCCCGAGGTGATAGTCGCCATGCACGCGGATCTTGGAGGTATGGATTTTCTTCTTCTCCAGTGTTTTCTTGATGGTATTCAGCAGCAAACTTTCATTGCTGATGATATCATCGACCAGTTTCTTCTGCTCTTCATCGAGCTTTTTTCGTGAACTCTTCATCTGGCTGATCGTACGCTTGACCAGTGTCCTGAACGACTGGTAAAGCGATTTCTGGTAGAGCAGTGAAAAGGGCTCCTCCCTGAAATCTTTGTTGTTCTTGACCGATGCGAGTGCGAGATGCATCTCTGCAGTTCGTTTCCCAAGCAACTCAATCATTTCCACGAAAAACGGATCAAATAGTTCCCTGGTTTTTTCTTCCCCGATGTATTTGAAGATTTCATGACTGTTTTCCTTAAAACCTTCCGTCAGTAATTCTCCACCTTCCCGGACCTTATCGAAGAAACGTTCAATAGCATCCTGTGTGTAATCCCATGCATTCCCTTCGTTGGGAACGAAATCCACGAGGATACCCAGCGACACCTGTTCCCCGGTGCGGGGTCTGTATTCCAGCGATCCTGAATAGGTAGGAAAGTTCTTAAATTCCGCGGTTGTATTTTCACTCAACGCCTTAATGATATCCAGTTCCGGATTATTTCCCTCTTCTGGACCACGGTACATTTTGAAGAAAAACCGGTTGTCGTAGAGGATCGAAGTATTCGACTGTTCGGCACCCAGGACTTTTGAGGGAAGGGGTAATTCACTTTTTTTGATCTTCGTATTCATCTTTCTTCCGGGAATACCCACAAGTTCTCCTCTCTTATGCCTGATCTTGCTGCGATGAACGATCATTCGCATGATCATGTCCCTTACCTCTTTGTTGTATGAACCATCGTAAAGCAATGCCTCCTTGCCGTCAATAAAGACGGTGGAGATTGCCGATTCCGGGCGGTTGGTCCTGAGATCATGGGCTTCATCGCCGAAATTGATCGACAACGGTACGACGTAGTGTTCATTTTTACCTTCAATATAATCTGTTTCGATTATGAACAGGAAGGAGTGCAGTTTCGTATTCTGAAAAGGAATGGTATCTATGATCTTGATATCCTTGATTCGTTTGGCTTTGCCTCTGAACCATCGGTTCTTCTGAATATATTCTTTCAATAACAGTCGGAGTGACTTTTGTGTGGTTTCACTCATACTGTTCCATTGCCTTGTCGTCAGGGAAAGCTCATAGTCGAGCAATAATGCTTCAGCTGTTTCTCCTTCTTCCGGTTTTCTCAATTCAAACCAGAAATAGTTCTTGAATTGCAATGGAAACATGTATGGATGCTCATCGATCTGCTGAAAGTCGTTTCTGCTGAAGATTTCCGTTGGAATATACCCGGCATATTCAGCAAGGTCCAGTTCGGCCTGCTGGGAATAACGGGAAAGATTGATGATCACAAGGATCACCTCATCTTTATATTTCCTTGTAAAGGCCAGTATTTTTGAATTGTTTGTATCAATGAATTTGATATCACCACGGCTGAAAGCCTTGTATTGTTTCCTCATGGAGATGATCCTCCGCATCCACCAGAGCAGGGAAGAGGGATTTTTCTCATTGTTCTCCACATTGATGGTTTCGTAGTGGTAATCGTGGTTGAAGATTACCGGCAAGTAGAGTTGTTGTGGTTCGGTATCGGAAAAACCCGCATTCCGGTCGGCCGACCATTGCATCGGTGTTCGAACGCCATCGCGGTCCCCCAGGTAATAATTGTCTCCCATTCCTATTTCGTCTCCATAATAGACAATAGGAGTTCCGGGAAGTGAAAAAAGCAGCATATTCATCAGCTCGATGCTTTTCCTGTCGTTGTCCAACAGTGGCGCAAGCCTCCTCCTGATCCCTACGTTGATGCGTTGTTTGGGATTCCTGGCGAAAGATTTGTACATGTAGTCCCTTTCTTCATCGGATACCATTTCAAGTGTCAGCTCATCATGGTTCCGGAGAAAGATGGCCCACTGGCAGTTATCAGGAATCTCCGGTGTCTGGTCCAGGATATCAATCAGCGGGAACCTGTCCTCCATGCGCATCGACATATACAGCCGTGGCATCAGGGGAAAATGAAAAGACATGTGGCATTCGTCCCCCTCGCCAAAGTACGCTGAGGCATCTTCAGGCCACTGGTTGGCTTCTGCGAGCAGCATTTTATCCTCATACTTATTATCGATATGACTCCGAAGCTTTTTCAGAAATTCATGGGTTTCCGGGAGGTTTTCGCAATTGGTATCTTCACGCTCATAGAGGTATGGTACAGCATCCAGCCGCAAACCGTCGACACCCATGTCGAACCAGAAGTCCAGTACTTTCGTGACAGCCTTGTGGACGCTGGGGTTATCGAAATTAAGATCAGGCTGATGTGCGTAAAACCTGTGCCAGTAGTAGGCTTTGGCTACAGGATCCCATGACCAGTTGGAGATCTCGAAGTCCTGGAAAATGATGCGCGTATCTCTGTATTTTTCAGTGGTATCGCTCCAGACATAAAAATCGCGGTATACACTGCCCGGCTTGGCATGACGCGCCCGCTCAAACCATTTATGCTCATTAGAGGTATGGTTCAGTACCAGCTCTGTGATGACCCTGAGTCCTCTTTTATGTGCCTCGTTGATAAACCTTTTAAAGTCGGCCATGGTCCCGTAATCCTTGTGGATACTTGTAAAATCTGAGATATCGTACCCACCGTCCCGAAGCGGGGAGTTATAAAAGGGAAGGAGCCAAAGTGCATTTACTCCCAGTGACTTCAGGTAGTCGAGCTTTTTTATCAACCCCCTGAAGTCGCCGATTCCGTCACCGTTGCTGTCAAGAAAGGAGCGCACGTGTGCCTGGTAAATGATGGCATCTTTGTACCAGAATCTATCTGGCTTATGTTGCTTTTCAGTCATAATTGTTTTTGCTATAATCTTTTGATCTTGAATATGTGGGCTGGGATAATATGTGGATCGAGTTCCACGAAATTATATTCTCCCTTCCAGCGGTAGAACGATCCGCTGAGCAGGTCGTGTACCTCATAAATATTCTCTGCATCCAGTTTGAAATCGTGTAAGGGCAGACCTACCCATCCGCCTTGCTTGTGTTCCGGATCCAGGTTCACGATCACCAGGATGATGTTTCGACTATCGGGAGAGGTTTTACTGTAGGCAATCACTGCATCATTGTCAATGGGATGGAACCTGAGCGATTGCATATGATGCAGTGCTTCATTTTCCCTGCGGATCCTGTTGACCCTGCTGATGAGTTTCCTCAGACTTCTGCGTTTATGTACATTCCAATCTTTGATCTCGTATTTCTCGGAATTCATATATTCTTCCTTTCCGGGCAGGGCAGGAGCATTTTCCATGAGCTCATAAGCAGGTCCGTACATCCCGTAATTGGAGGAAAGCGTAGCTGCCAGGATCAGCCGTTGAACGAAATGGCTTCTGCCGGCTCCCTGCAGCGGGAAGGGGAGGATATCCGGTGTGTTCGGCCAGAAATTTGGCCTGAAATAATCCTTCAATTCCGTTTTTGTCAACTCTTCACAGTAGGTCGTGAGCTCGTATTTGCTGTTTCGCCAGGTGAAATATGTATACGACTGGTTGAATCCGATCTTGGCCAGCCTGGCCATCAACTTGGGCCTGGTGAATGCCTCTGCCAGGAAGATGATGTCCTTATGTTCCTTCCTGATCTCTTCAATCGCCCATTCCCAGAAACGGAATGACTTGGTGTGGGGATTATCCACTCTGAAGATCTTCACTCCCTGGTCGATCCAGAAGTTAAAAACGCTTTTCAGTTCCTTCCAAAGATTTTTCCAATCCTCCGTTTCAAAATTCAGTGGGTAGATATCCTCGTATTTCTTAGGCGGATTCTCTGCATACTGAAGGGTGCCGTCGGGTCGTTTATTGAACCATTCTGGATGATCCTTGATCCAAGGATGGTCTGGCGAGCATTGGAATGCAACATCCAAAGCGATTTCAATGCCTGCGTTGTCCGCTTCACTGATCAATTGCTTAAAATCTGAAAGGGTCCCCAGTTCGGGATGAATGGCTTTGTGTCCACCTTCCTTTCCACCAATGGCCCAGGGAGATCCCGGCTCGCCTGGTTTTGCGACAACATTGTTGTTTTTCCCTTTCCTGTTGGTGGTCCCGATCGGATGGACAGGAGGGAGGTACAGCACATCAAATCCCAGTTCGCTGACATAAGGGAGAAAAGCGATCACATCCTTGAACGTCCCGTGGGTTCCGTCTTTGCCCAGTGATCTGGGGAAAATTTCGTACCAGCTGCTATAACCTGCTTTTTTACGGTCTACGCTGATAGCCAGTTCCGGAGCATATTTTACCATATAATCCTTCAACGGGTATTTGACCGCGGTCTCAAGCAGGGTATGATCAAGCAATGATTCGGCACGTTTTTCAATTTTGGCGCTTTTCTGCTGCATATCCCTGGTGACCGCATTCAGGAAAGTACTGTCTTTCCTTTTCATTCCGGGATAGGTTTTTAGTATTTTGTCGATGAGCGTAACACCGATCAACAGGTCGGTATGGTTGCCGGTCCCTGCCTCCAGCTTTGTTAACATATCCCTGTGCCATGACTTGAATTTGTCTACCCATGCTTGCACGGTAAAATGATAGGTTCCCATCTTCTCAACTTTGAAGGAGCCTTCCCAACGATCATTCACTTCGGGAGTCATCTCTGAAATCATCCATTTTCTTCCCTGTTCATGCTTATACAATATTTCGGCGCTCAACAGGTCATGACTGTCGCAAAAAATGTCTGCTTCCACTTGCACTAATTCGTTAATGATGCGTTTAGCGGGAAAATCTCCGCCATTGACTTGTGGTCGTATGTGTTCTATAATTACTCTTTCCTTACCGTTCATTCGTATTTTTTCGTATTAAATGAGATGTCAAATTATGAAATAGTTTCAAATATTATTCAAATACCTGGTGATTAATAGCTTCACATCATAGCATTTGAATAGACAGTGATCGTTTTTTCGGGGATACCAATCTGGTCATTGGCAGTGATGTTCTCAGGACATATATTGCCCGAGCCGTCCCATTTTTCTTCAGAGGAATCGAGAAGGTTGTGAAGGACGCCTTTGATTCCGGCGGGTACCTTCAGTGATCCGGATTCAGAAGAGAGATTGATCAGGGCGATCAGATAGTCCTCATTCTGCCATCTTTCCAGGACGATGGCAGCCCCGACTTCGGAAACACGCATATGTTCCTTGCCTGTTTTCTTGAGCGCCGGGTGATTTTTACGCAATTCGATCAGCCGTTTATAGAATGAGAACATGGTCTGCTTCTCATTGGTCGTGCCAATTCTCCAGGAAAGCATGGACCGATTGAAGGTTGCTTCTGAAGCAGGATCGGGCGCTTCCTTTTTGTCAGCGTTGAAGGATTTGAATTCCTCTTTCCTCCCTTTCCTGACAAGTTCATTCAGCTTTGCATCTTCATGACTGACGAAATAGAGAAACGGGTTACGTTCTGCGTACTCCTCCCCCATGAAGAGCATTGGGATATAAGGACTGAGCAGCATGGTACCTGCGGCGACCTTTGCTGTTTCAAAGTCAGTTAGTTCGATCAGCCGCTCACCAGATTTGCGATTGCCCACCTGGTCATGATCCTGGCTGAAGATCACAAACCGTTTCAGTGGTGTCTGATCCGTGGAGTTCCCATATGTTTTTTTTCTGAAGGGAGAATAGATGCCGTCATAAACAAATGCCTGGTCCAGGGCCTTGACAAGCTGTGATTGTTTTCCATAATCCATGTAATATCCAACCTTTTCACCTGTAACCAAAGTATGCAGGGCATGGTGGAAATCATCGGACCAGGTCGCATCAAGCCCGAAACCTCCCTGTTCAGGAGGCGATATGTATTTTACATCATTCAGGTTTGATTCTGCTATCAAAAAATAATCTCTATCAGTTTCTGCTCCAAGTGCATCCAAATGTTCTGCCAAATCCTGGAGAAAATGTTTTGCACCCATATCATATATTGCATGGACAGCATCCAGACGCAGGCCATCGATGTGAAAATCACGACACCACATCAGTGCATTCTGGATAAAAAAGTTTCTCACTTCATCGGAATAAGGGCCATCAAAGTTAATCGGTCTTCCCCAGGGTGTGGAATAATTTTCCGCGAAGTAGTGGCCAAATTTGGACACATAGTTGCCTTCTGGTCCAAAATGATTGTACACGACATCAAGGATCACAGCGATCCCTTTTTGGTGACAGGTATCCACCAGTTCCATCAGTCCTGCAGCACCACCATATGAATCCTGAACTGCAAAAGGGTATACACCATCATACCCCCAGTTACGGGTACCGCTGAACCGGGCTACAGGCATGATCTCTATTGTATTGACACCCAGTTCGAGCAAGTGGTCCAATTTATTGATGATACCTCTGAAATTCTGGTCATGTGTGAAGGTTCCGGTGTGAATCTCGTATTGGATCATCTCTTCCAGGGCGATGCCTTTCCAGTCCTGGTCCTTCCATTTAAAATCACTAAGTAATAGAACTTCAGAGGGTCCGTGTACACCATCGGGTTGGGAGAGTGAAGCAGGATCGGGATATGCTTCCCCGTCATTAATCTTGTATTTATACTTAAATCCGGCAGAGCAGTCGTCAAGTTCAACTTCCCAGTATCCCTTCTCTGCCCTGTTCATTGGAATTTCTTGTCCGGTGCTGGTGTTGAGAAGCCCCAGTTTTCGGGCCTTGGGCGCCCACACGTGGAATTCACATGTATTTTGGTTTGTAGTTTGAGGATAGATATTTTTAAGCTTCATGTATTAAAAAAGGGGCTTTTGGGTTCGACATCTGAATATTCTTGGGAAATTATGCAACAATCGTGCACGGATGTAAATTTATTTATCATTTTTGCAGACGAAAATTCCGGAGCGAGGTGACTGATTTGCTTCAGGTGCTGTTCCTGGTCTGATTGTTGACTGCAATAAATAAACAAAAGAATGGTATTATTGTTTTCAGGAAGAAGGATTCGCAGGAGCTTGGGTTGAAGGAGCTGCACAAAGTTCGATTCCCGGGATCTTCTCGCAGTTTCCTGGCTTCGGGGACTTTTTGGATTATCCTGGCTTCAGGATGTTTCTGGATTTTCCGGACTTCAGAAGCTGCAAAGAGTTTCCTGGCTTC
>CAZPTO010000155.1:0-7791 GCA_964589155.1 uncultured Bacteroidaceae bacterium
CATAAATTCGGGCTACACCACGGATACGGAAGTGCTGCTCTACCCAAATCCCTGCTCAGGTAAATTGACGATCAACCTCCCCGGGTCCAGACCGGGAAAAGTTCAGGTTTTTTCGGCGCAGGGCATTCTAATAAAAAACTTTGCGTATGATAAAGACACGTTTCATTTGGATCTGAAGGAGCTGCATGCAGGGATCTATTTTCTGAAAATATCCTCCCCGGACTTCCAGGAATACGCTTCATTCGTCATGCAATAGTTTTACCAGGATTTCATAATTCCGCAATCATAATGATGATATAGTTGAAACATTTAAAATGAACGAATAAAGTTTCATGTGTATATGAAACCTTCATCATTGGGCAATATTATTTCAAGGCTTCGATAAAGTCGATTACCCGGGACTTTTTTAGACAATTGAGAAGTCAATAGGGCATACAGTTGGCGTATTCTCATTTCACTAATTCATAATTAGTGCTCCTTCCACCTGCAGGTTCTTTACGTAAGATGTTTTTATTGATCAGGTCATTGATGTCCCTGATTGCAGTATCCTTTGAACATTTAGCAATTTTAGCCCATTTAGATGAAGTCAGTTTCCCGTCAAATCCATCTAAAAGTTTGTTGATCAGCTTTGTCTGCCTTTCATTTAAAATTGTATTCGAATGCCTGTTCCAAAAATCAGCCTTGAACAAAACCTGCTTGAGTGTTGAATCAGTGGATTTTAGAGCACTGATCAAACAATGCAAAAACCATTTGATCCATTCAGTAATGTCAAGGTTGCCCTTTTGTGTTTTTTCAAGTATCTCATAATATCCTTTCCGTTCCTTTCTGATCTGGGCTGACATGCTGTAGAATCGTTGATTACTTTTATCCGCCCTGGCTAATATCAAATCCGATATTGCCCTCGCAATTCTTCCATTTCCGTCTTCAAAGGGATGAATGGTTACAAACCATAAATGGGCGATAGCAGATTTTATCACCAGGTCTGTTTTATTGTAATTGTTGAACCAGTCCAGGAAAAGAAGCATCTCATTTTCTACCAAATCGGAGCCTGGTGCCTGGAAATGCACTTTTTCTTTTCCCATTGCTCCTGATACAACTTGCATTGGACCTGTTGTATCTTTCCTCCAGTCAGCAACCCTGATCTTATACATCCCACTTCTGCCTGTTGGAAATAATGCCGCATGCCAGTCAAACAGCCTTTCTGTAGTTAATGGTTCAAAGCAGTTTTGCGTGGCATCAAGCATCATTTCCACAACACCGTCAACATCTCTGTCAGAAGCTACTAATCCAGCAATATCCATTCCTAATTTCCTGGCGATGGATGAACGAACCTGGTCCGGGTGTAAATATTCTCCTTCAATTTCCGATGATTTTACCACATCCAGTGTCAAGGTATTCAAAAGTGCCTCATTTCTCAGGTCAAATCCCAATAACTCCATTTTTCCTGTCAATCGTCCCTGGAGGTTTCTTGCTTCACTGAGCAGATTGACAATGTGCTCTGCTTTCCAGGTGAAGTTTGGCCAGTGATCTTTCTGATATATATATATCTGCATGCGCTTCAATCTTTATTCGTTGCATTATATACAACGAAAATAATGCATATTCGTTGCATTTCAAAATTAATCGTTGCAAATATTGCATCAAATAATCAGTTAATTCGCTGCATCATGGTTCAACAGGTCTATTTTTTTGAGAAGTCAGTCGGGCGCTTAGTTGTTGTATCACTCATTGTATGATTGAAAATTCTCCAGGTCCCCTCACTAAATCAGGGTCTGCTTTTCTTCAAACTGATTACTTTACCATAGGTAAGCTGCCTCCAGATCCACTCCACGGGTCCAAAACGGAAATGCCGTAACCAGAGAGAACTAAAGAGAACCTGCAGGGCGAACACGACCAGGACAAAAAGTACAGAAAATGAGAAACCATAGGAAAAGGCATAACCTAATCCGATCCCGTAGAAAAAGAAAATACTGATGATGGTCTGAAACAGGTAATTGGAAAGGGCGGTTCGTCCGATCGTGGCAAACCAGTTTAACCAGGCTTTGCGACGGGTAACAATAAGTGCAACGATGGCACAATATCCCAGTGCCATGGGGGTTAATGCAAGAAAATTAAGCACATACTCCAGAAAATCTGACATCACACCCTCATTCCCGGAACCAAACTCCAGCCAGGTGCGCAACAGATTCATGGGCAATCCGATGACCAGTCCCCACAAAGCGATTTTTTTTATCAGCCGTGAATTGGACAGGAGGTTGTTTTCCAGGATTTGCCGCCCGGCATATATCCCCATCAGAAACAAACCAAGCACTTTGAAAGCACGCCCTTCCATAAGAATGCGCGATAATCGCAAAAGTGGCATCACCAGGTTCACCTCCATCCATGTGCTGAAATTGGTGATGGCAAAATAGGCTGGCAAACTGAAATCTGAACTGAAGCCTTCTGTGGTTTCTTTAGACAGGATCCCGCCTGCCAGTTCAAAGAATCTTCCAGCCAGGTAAGCAGGGTAAAAGGTGTTGGTGAAATACATCATCAACCAGTGGACAACCGGCATAAATAGAAGAATTAAAGCCCAGATCAGTAATTTTTTGTTTGTGAAGTGACGGAAGAAAATCAAAAGAAAGCCAAGCAGGGCATACAGGGTAAGGATATCACCCAGCCATAGCAGAAATAAATGAATCCCGCCAATGAGCAACAGTCCCGTCATTCTTTTCATGAAAAAGGGCACGAAAACACTGTCATCTTTCTTCATACGCTGGTACTGCACTGCAAAACCAATCCCAAAGAGGATAGAAAATACGGAATAAAACTTCCCGTCTACGAAAAGAAAGTCCAGAACACGTAAGACATCATCCAGTGTAGCTGTTTTCATGGACAGTCTTTCGGCATCAGACATAAAGTATACACCGGAAAGAATTTTAATATTGGCAAGAAATATGAACAATATGGCAATACCCCGCAGGATATCCAGGTAATGAATGCGTTCTTTTTGGGGAACCGGTGTATCAGGTCGATTTGTTTCAAACAGTTGAATCTTACCAGGGTGGCGTTTGCTTTCTTCTGCCATATTTTTCAGGGATTATCTTTAATTATCAATTCATCTGCAGGAATTTCATGCTTCCGTTCGGGAAATTTTTTTACTAAGAACGTTATTTTATCCGAAACTCCAGTTAAATAACTACTGAGGCTATATAATTGTTAGCGTCCCTCCTGATCTGGAAAATTCACCAATTCCTGAGTGATCGCCGCACCAGATTCAGTTTTTTCTTAATCCTCTTTTGGCGTATTTTTTTAAAAATACTCTAAGAAATATTCAGACAAAAGGAGATTATGATATTTATTGTATTGGAAGCAATGCAAATTTCTTTCAGGGGAATTGGCTACTTATTTAAGCGGACGATATCAATCAGCATATTTTAACATTATTTTACGCTTGCAATTATGAACATTCCGTGATATACGGTGTTCCATTACAAAACGTTTAAGAAAAAACATTAAAAGTTAAACAAAATAATTTAGAAATCATGAAACTTAAGAATAAACTTTTCACAGCATTGGGAGCAATTGTCATGTCTTTTTTAATGATGTTACCCGTTGGGGCTACAGAAAATCTTGAAGTCAATGCGATTGAAGCATCAAAAAAGATCCAATTGGAGCTTGGCTCCCCTGCCGAGGCGGAAATTGATGTTAGAATTTACAATAATCTAAACAGGAAAATCTACAGCGACCGGATCTCTGCCGGTGCAACATTTGAAAGAGAAATTGATTTTTCAACTTTCAGGGAAGGCACATACAGGCTTATTACTGAGTTGGAGAATGTAAGATACAACAGGGTGCTCGAGGTAAATGCCGATGGTATTGCGTTCACTGATTCTTATTATTCGTATGTTCCTTTTTTCATCCAGGAAGATGAGATGATGAAGGTGCAATTTAAAAATAACCTGGACTCAAACATCCGTGTAACATTCGAAGACGGCTGGGGTGAGTTTTTTGAAACATATTACCAGGATCCGGGAAGGTCATTCGGTGCGATTTTTAATCTGAAGGAACTGCCCAGGGGAACCTACTTTGTACGGTTGTATTCTGGTCGTGATACCTTCTCATACGAATTCGAAATATAATAATCTCAAGGAGGTTGTCTCAACAGGTCGGGACAGCCTCTTTTGTAAATGCGCGAGACTCAAATTCATCTCCTGGGCAAATTCTTCTGCCGAAAAGACCTCTTTTTCCATGTGGTTTTTTACGATATCAATAGTTTTTAACAAAAACTTCCGATCGAGATCTTTCGGTGAATATTTTTGTTTCCATTCATCCGATGATGCCTTAAAAAGTTGGCGAAGCGATTCCCTGGAATGCAACAAATTACTGGTTTGTGCAAGTAAGCGATCCTGAACCTTGCGTTGGGGAAATAAGAAGCAAAAACAAACCGATACCGACCTCACAAAAAAGAACTGAACTATCCAATAATAAAGGAGTTCGGTTTTTTTAGTCACGAGGGTTTATATATTTTTCTGCCTTGTATAAACTTCAGCGTATGCGGCCTCCATCTCTTCGATTTCAGAGTCACTCAATTCCGGGAAAAGTTTTCTTTTCCGAGCCTCCAGTGTTCTGTTATTCTGATGAAGAAATAAGATCATACGGTCAGTCGCATACACGGTTTAAATATCCGTAAATGAATTTTTTTGGTAATGCTGCTCAATCCCCTTCTTTAAATGCTTCCAATAGTTCCAGCATATGGGCAACTTTTTCTGGATTGGCGTCACTGAGATTTCGTGTTTCCCTGAAATCATGCTTCAAATCGTACAGTTCAACCTCGTTGGAATTCCGGTTGATCAGCAATTTCCAGTTGCCTTCCCTGATGGCATAATGTGATTTGATTTTCCAATAGATGGGGCGTTTCCCTGGTGCCTGTTCGTGGTTCACAAGAAGCGGCCAGATGCTCTGCCCGTCAAGGATTTGATTCGCAGTGGTTTCTATCCCGATTAGTTCACAAAAAGTCGGGAACCAGTCTGAAATGTGGACCGGAGCATCTATTATACCCGGTTGCAGCCGACCAGGCCAGTTGACAAAAGCCGGAACCCTGATACCTCCTTCATATAAATCACCCTTCCATCCGCGCAATGGATAATTGTTCCCTAATACGTCATGGGGTTTGCTGGCATACTTTCCCCGGTATTCTGTATCACTGTGCCAGCTATGTTGACCACCATTATCACTCGTGAAAAGTATCAGTGTATTCCTGCGCTGACCGGTACGTTCAAGTGCATCTATTATTTTACCTATAGCGTCGTCCATGTGGGTGACACTGGCTGCAAATAACTTTCGTGGAGAAAACATATCCTTGTCGCTGTACCTATTCAACCATTCATCGGGCTCATCCAGGGGATAATGTGGCACATGGTGCGCCAGGTAGAGGAAAAATGGTGTTTCGCTTTTTTCCTCAATGATACGGATTGCTTCTGTTGTTAGCAGATCCGTTACATGCCCTTCTTCATCCAGATATGCATCATTTCTGTGCCATGATCTTCTGTCGGTCAGGGCAGTCTCTTTTTTGTATTCGTGCGTATAGGGATCAATCTGCCCGTCAAAATAACCATACGACGATTGAAAACCATATTTTAACGGCGTATATGGCGGAGAACCCATATGCCATTTGCCGGCAATAGCTGTAAAATACCCATTCTCCTGTAGAACCGTAGCCAAAGTCGGGTCCCCCAGGTCAATTACCTCACCGTAAGAAGGTCCCATGATGCCGTAGCGGCTTGGATATTTGCCGGTCATTAAGCTTACACGTGTGGGCGTACATGTGGGCATTACGTAATGTTGGTTCATACGCACACCGGATGCTGCCAGCTGATCGATATGGGGTGTTTTTATATCAGAACCGTGGTAGCCCACATCGCTCCAACCCATATCATCAGGAATGATTACAATGATATTTGGTTGATTGACTGGTGCTTGTCCATAACTTTTTATAACCCCCAGGATAGGAAAGGCCATCATTCCAACAAATAATATCCCGGTTAATCTTGCATTGTTAATTCGCATCAGCTAAAATTTTTCGATATCAATGGTTGCAACAAGATATCAGGGTCAGCTTAAGATGAATGTGATCAATGTACTATCCCTTTAGAATTTTAGTAAATATAATCAATACCGGGGGGAACATGCAAAAGTCTCGCAACAATAGTATCAAGATAAAAATGTTGATTGATACATAAATATCAATTAACCTTTTCAGCAGGTTCTGTTTCCGTCAATGTCCTTAAAATCAATTTGAAATACCTCGTCGTTTTGCAATGTAATCACCGCTCCCAGTGGAGAAAGCCCACCGGTTATTTCCTGTATAGCTATATTTTTCACAGGTGCTAATTCTTCCTCTGTCCAATCGGTGTTATCTGTTTTGTGGAGCATGGCAGTGATCATCAACTCCATCGGTGGATTTTTTGCCATTCTTTTTTTATGCGCGTAAACAACGGTGCTTTCGTCTGCCTCGGCATTCCGGTTGTTATGGATGGTCCTTTTTAGCCCATCCCAGCCCCGGTAGGCAATCAGTGCCACCTTTCTTCCTTCTGTCGATGCAGTAATGATCTGGCGGTCCGCTTTTTCCGTCATTTCCACAACAGCTTTTTTTCCATCCAAATGCGGTATTCCGTAATGACCCAGCGTAAGTTCGTATTCAAATGCCAGTCGTGATCGGTCGATGCGAATCACACCCCCCGGAATCGTTATTTCTGCGAGGTCGATGATGTAGCCTACCCCGTTATTCGGAGGTTTGCGCATAATGGCCTGCCGGTACAACACATTCTTGCGCACACCGTTATAAAGCATACTTTGTGAAATGGTATAATTCCTGTTCTTTTCGGCATCGTTTTGAACCATGTTCCCTGTGAGATAGAAATTCACATCATCTCCTCTCACGTCGCGGGGATCCTGACTGCGATAACTATATTCCATGGATGTGCCTCCCTGCGGATCATGGTCTTCCCATGGGAAATGCGTGTTGTAGGCAAGCTTGGAATAATTCGGATCGTCATAATAGGTCTTTCCGGGAATAATTTCCGAGGTTCCGGTTTTTCCATGATTTACGAGCATCAGTCCCGGACTTTCGAGGATTGTTCTTTTTGATGCGTTTCCAATCTTCTCCCATAAACCGTCGTTTTCTTTCGCGGTCCAGAAGGGAGAATCTTCGGGAAGTGCCAGGCAGATCAACGGTAAAAACATCAGAAACGGGCTTCCTGCACAACTGTAGTTTTGCACCATGTATTCCTTCTGCCCGTAGAACCCCAGGCTTGGAATATCGTTATAGAAAAATGCTTCTTTGGTAACAAACTGCAGCAATGAACCGGAACAGAGCCTGCGGGCCCAGCCTGGATCCAGTAGCGCGTCATTCTTCAGCATAAATGCCACCGGAAAGGCACCGGAAACCCATGTACGGTAACAGATACTTCTCGACCACATGTTGATATAGCCATCGCGTCCAAAGAAGCTGGTGATCGATTCCATGAGCTTTTGTGCTGAGGACTCTATGATCTCTGCAATTTCGGGATAGTATTCATCTCCGAAGGTGCGGTTCCAAATGGTAGTGTATACAATGAACAGGCTGATCGAATAGTAGTTGTAGGTCTGTTCGAGGTACCAGCCATCTCCCGAGTGGTAAGAAGCCACCCATAAGAGATGGCTTTTCAAGAGTTCGTCATCTATTTCATATCCATATTTTTTCAGGAATGAAAGGGTGACAATGTTAAAAATCCGCCAGTTATTTTGTGTGGTCCGGTGGTGTCCCCATTT
>CAZPTO010000156.1:0-7751 GCA_964589155.1 uncultured Bacteroidaceae bacterium
TTCTTTTCCCGACACAAAAGCGGCATTTGATATGGTCGCCGGATACAGGGATGGGGTGATGAAGGCAATGATCGATTTCTGATGTGGTATTCTACCACGTATTCAGCATTGGTCAGCGCTGAATTTGACACATTCTCGATGACTTGTGGCGTACCATATATATAAATACCTGTTGGAAGGACGCCTGGTACCTCGTTGATCTGCTTGGAACATAACATTTAAAAAAATGCATTGCAAATTGTATCATTCTTTCTGGAAATTCGTAACAAGGAAAGATATAATGCATCTGAACCTGAAAAATAAATGTAAAGTTCCTCAGAGAAGCTTTATGACATCTTCAGGACAGCCGGTTTATTAATAGCTCTTATTCAACCAATTCAACCTGAAATTATGAAAATATTGATCCGATTCACCCTTACCCTAACGATCCTGATGACATTGTTCGCTTCATGTGACCGCCAGGTACCCAATTATATCAGTGCATGGGAACATCAGCCTGACCGGGTCTGGGCAGGTCCGGAATTTTGGGCAAACAGGCTCCAGGACTGGCGCATTGAAGAAGGAAAGCTGAAATGCGTGAATACTTCGCAAGGTTTGCGCACTGTTCACCTGCTTACCCACCAGGTCGGAGATCATTATGGCAAACTGGAAATCGACCTTTCGCTCGGGCTTGACCAGCAGGCAACACGACAGGGCACTGATGGCTGGGCAGGCATCCTGATTGGTGCAGGGGAAGGCGTTATAGATTACAGGGGAAGTGCACTGATCCATCATTCTCCCGGGAATGCGGGAGGGATCATCGTTGCTGTGAATGAAAATGGCCAGGTGATTTTTCTCGATAATACGAACAACAGGGAGCTGATCGGATCCATGCAGAACTTGCCCGAACAGACTTATCCAGATAGTTTAATACTGACTGTTGATGTATATCTGAATGAGGACAGCACCTATACGATCTCAGCCTCTGCTGTGGACCAGTTGACACGGGACCAGGTCAGCCACAACAATCTCACAAAAATAGCTCCCCACAGGCTAATGGGGAATATCGCCATTGCAGCCAACCACCTGGAAAAAGGATATGAGGGTCCGGCTTACTGGTTCGGAAAACTAAATTTGAAAGGCAATGCCCTGGTTGAAAATTCTGACCAGCGTTTCGGGCCTGTCATGGGCGTGATGCACACCCTGAGCAACGGTGTGCTGAAGCTCACGGCCCAGATGCCTCCGCTTGGAGAGGAAGATGAATCCTATGTGCGAATGTGGCTGCGCAGGAGCGGTGAACTGGCCTGGACAGAGACCGATTCCATCGTCATCGACCGGGATGCATTTATAGCTCCGGTATCATTCGAAAACTGGCGGGATGACCTGGAACAGGAATACCGTCTGGCCTACCGGATTCCTGACCATAAAGGCAGGATGCGCACCTATTATTATACAGGGCTGATCAAACCAGACCCGGTGGACCGGGAAGAATTGGTTGTGGGTGCGTTTTCATGTATCTCACATATGGAGGGTAATATCAACGGCAGGAACTGTGATTACACTGAACGTCTTTGGTTCCCCCACCAGAAGTTCGTGCAATCGGTCGCAGCTCAGGAACCCGACATCATCTTTTTTACAGGTGATCAGATTTATGAAGGCAGGCCTACACCACCCGACATGTCGAGCCCGGAACACACTGAACTGGACTACCTATATAAATGGTACCTGTTTCTATGGTCAACAGGAGAGCTTATGCGGAACACACCAACCGTCTGCATGCTTGACGATCATGATGTGTACCACGGCAATATATGGGGAGCCGGGGGTAAAGCAGCACCGGAATACCCCGAAGACTCTATCTACCCGGATTATTATGAAGGCTTTGAATCACACTGGCAACAGGATCAGGGGGGCTATAAGCTGCGCCCTTCAACGGTAAACATGATCCAAAAGACGCAGACCAGTCACCTGCCTGACCCCTATGACCCCACACCCGTTCAGCAAGGCATCGAAGTATATTATACCGACTTGAATTATGGAAAGATCAGCTTTGCGATTTTGGAGGACAGGAAATTTAAATCTCCTCCCTCAGTTATGCTTCCTGAGGCCCGGGTAGTCAATGGCTTTGCTCAAAATCCGTGGATCAGCGGCAGGAGGTTGGACGTGCCCGAAGCCAAACTTCTCGGCGATCGACAACTTGAGTTCCTCGAAGACTGGACAGCAGACTGGAGCGGAACAGATATGAAGGCTGTGGTCAGCCAGACGATCCTTGCCAACCTATCGACCTATCCCGATACTTTCCAGACAGATGCCGGAACGCCCAGTCTACAGGCACCTCCCCCGGGAGTTATTCCTGACGGATACAGGCGTGCGAAAGACATGGACTCGAATGGCTGGCCGCAAACAGCAAGAAATAAGGCCCTGCAGGTGATCCGGAAAGGATTTGCCCCGATCATTGCGGGCGACCAACACCTTGGATCACTTATACATATGGGGACAGACAGATGGGAGGATGCCAGTTATTCCTTCTGTGTACCGGCCATTGGAAATCTATGGCCACGCAGGTGGTTTCCGCCGGAACCCGGAATTGATCACCAGGAAGACATGCCCCTGTATACAGGAAAATATTTCGACGGTTTCGGCAACAGGATGACGGTCTGGGCGGTTGCAAATCCGGTTGAAACAGATAAAGAACCAGCTGCATTGTACAATCGCGCTGTTGGTTACGGGATCATCAGGTTCAATAAACCAGCAGGTGAAATCACTTTTGAAAACTGGCGCAGGGATGCTGATCCTGAAGAGGGTGCTGCAGCGATGTTCCCCGGATGGCCCCAAACCATTTCCATGATGGATAATTACAGCCCTGCAGTCCGCACCTGGTTACCGAATTACGTTGTGGAAGGACTTGACGCAAATCCGGTCTTCCAGGTGATCGACGCTTCCACCGGTGAGATCGTCTATACTGTGCGAATCCCCGGCAACAGTTACCAGCCAGGCGTATTCACCTACGGCGGTACTTATACAATAAAGATCGGGGACCCGGATACAGACAACTTCCAGGTCTTCGAAGAGGTGCAGGCAAGATACACCAAAGACGAGACGCCCGTACCCGTTGAATTCTAGGTCTCAATCCCCCCGGATATAAATATTGCATCGCAGCGGCAGACAATGATCTGTCGCTGCTTTTTTTATTCATCCTGCCCAAAAATGCCACATTCATATTCTTATCCAATCTTCGCTTAAAGAATTTTTGTTTTTATATTCTTTTCATTTTATACCCCCTATTTTATATATACTAAATACATTTTTTTAATATATTTTTGTTCTACACCCCTTTGTTCTTTAAGGTATATTTAACTTTTTTTAATATTTTTTAAAATTTACCCCCATTTTATTTGTCCGGTAAATATATTAGTTCTAGTTTTGCTGCGAATTATTATTATTAACCTGTAATAAATTACATTATGAAAGCAATTATGAACTTTAAGCGAATGTCTGTAATCTCAATGGCGTTTTTTATTGGATTCGTTAATTTAAATGCACAGACAGAAACATCTTTTGATGCAGGGGCAGATATCGTCAGTAATTATATATGGCGGGGTACCAAGTTTGGAACCGGACCAGCCATTCAGCCCTATGTAGAATTCAGCGCGGGCAATTTTGCCATTGGCTCATGGGGGTCATTCGGGTTTACAGATAACGAAGCTGCTGAAGCGGATCTCTATCTCTCCTATGGATTTGATTTTGGACTGAGTGTAGGGTTGACCGATTACTATTATCCGGGCACTCCTTATTCTGATTTCTCAACTGAAAGCGGTTCACATGGGTTTGAGGTCAACCTTGGTTATGAAATCTCCGGAATTTCGATTGGTGCCAATTACATGTTGAATGAAGCACCGGGTGCTGGAACAACCGGGGGTGACATGTATTTTGAACTGGGCTATTCCTTTGAATCTGTAAGCGTTTTTGCTGGCGGAGGTGACGGTTGGCATACTACATCGGGAGATTTTGCACTTTGTAATATTGGACTTGCCGTATCGAAAGAAATTCCTATTACCGAAAAATTTGCTTTGCCGGTCAGTGGATCAATGATCTGGAATCCTGAAGCGGATCAGTACTACGTGGTCGTAGGTGTATCATTCTAAGAAGATCATAAACAGAAAAAATCACAAGCAATGAAAAAGATTGAAGCAATCATCCGGAAAACCAAGTTTGAGGAGGTAAAAGACGCTCTTCATGACAACGGCATTGAATTCTTCTCATTCTGGGAAGCCAGGGGTGTGGGTATGGCGCGTCAGAGCAGGGTATACCGAGGCGTAGCCTATGACACCAGTACCATTGAAAGAATATATCTCTCCATCGTGGTAAGGGATATCAACCTGAAGAAAGCCATCGATACCATCATATCCTCGGCCAGGAGTGGAGAAGTTGGAGACGGAAAAATATTTGTTTCCAATATTCATGAAAGTATCCGGATCAGAACCGGTGAAGCAGGAGATGAATCACTGTACATCAAGGATTAATTATAAAAAATATTAAAAATTCAAGATCATGGAAGGATTAACAATTTCTATAGATACCATATGGATCCTGGTCGCCGCGGTTCTGGTGATGTTCATGCAGCCCGGTTTTGCACTGGTGGAGTCAGGTTTCACAAGGTCAAAAAACACTGCAAACATATTAATGAAAAACCTGATGGATTTTTCCATCGGATCCCTGGGCTTCTGGCTGATCGGGTATACCATCATGTATGGTGAAGATGTCGGGGGATTCATTGGGAAGATGTCATTATTCTTTAACAGCGATGCCATCAATGGCGTACCGGATAAAGCTTCGCTCATGTTCCAGACGGTGTTTGCCGCAACAGCTGCGACCATCGTATCCGGAGCCGTTGCCGAGCGGACCAAGTTCACCGCCTACCTGTTTTTCAGCGTAGCGATCACAGTGATCATTTACCCGATATCAGGACACTGGGTATGGGGTGGCGGATGGCTCTCTGAGCTGGGCTTCCACGATTTCGCCGGATCAACAGTGGTCCACTCGGTAGGTGCCTGGGTTGGTCTCATCGGCGCAGCAATGGTAGGTCCCCGACTGGGAAAATACGGAAAAGCCGGAGAACCCAAGGCGATCCCCGGATCGAACCTGGCTCTTGGAGCGTTGGGTGTATTTATCCTCTGGTTCGGATGGTTCGGTTTCAACCCTGGGTCACAGTTGGCTGCTGCTGGTGAAGAAAACGCCGTTGCAATCTCGCACATTTTTATTACCACTAACCTGGCTGCCGCTGCCGGTGCAGTTACAGCTATGATTGTTACCTGGATGAAATACAAGCGTCCTGGATTGTCCATCACCCTGAACGGCGCGCTCGCCGGACTGGTCGCAATTACCGCAGGTTGTGATGCAGTGAGTCCAGGCGGAGCAGTTGTTATCGGTATTATTGCAGGCGTAGTCCTGGTATACGGTGTGGCATTCATTGACAGGGTACTGAAAGTAGATGATCCCGTGGGTGCAGTCTCAGTGCACGGACTCAGCGGAGCAGCAGGAACATTGCTTGTCGGATTATTCAGTACTACTGAAGGACTGTTTTACGGTGGCGGAGCAAAACTCCTCGGCGTACAGGCCATCGGCGTACTCGCTGTTGCAGCCTGGGCAATGGGTCTCGGATTCATCCTGTTTTTCATCCTGAAGAAAACCATCGGTATCCGCGTCAGCAGGCGTATCGAGGAAGAAGGACTGGATATATACGAACACGGTGAATCAGCATTTAACTAATTTCTCCTCCTCTCACACTTATATAAATGGTTAGTTTGGAAGCGGTGCCGGAAACGGCACCGCTTTTTTTTCAACCATTCCGACAAATTTCGCACAGCCTCCATTGCTTATTTTATCAGGAACGGTCACGATCCAGCGTGTCATTTCTTCAGGGTTGACCAATCAATACAAAATTAATATGCAGAATCCTGCCTGACCAGGTCGATTTTTTTTTACAGGCGCACAGGAGTTAAAAGAAGGGGTGGTGCATGCACAGTACATTTCTATTTTGTAACTATCGACTTATTTGAAAAGTTACTAATAAACAGGAAGTTCCTGTATGGATCATTCACTATGCAAGCTGCTGACCAACCGGTATTTCTCTTTCACTTTTATAGTTATTAATGCTAAATAGATGTTAATTTAAAATTATTATACATTTTCCACTTTTGATTCGTAATATATAATAGTTATCTTTGCATCGCATGACAATAGCCAAACAGCATAATACCACGCATCTGATTAGGATTGTAATGAATATGCGACAATCCGGGTAAACATGGTATATTGAATCAAAGCAGACCGTTCCCGGAGATCATATGGAGGAACGGTTTTCTTTTTAATAGGAGAATAAGAGATGAGAAGAGAACGTCCGACGCAACAGGGACTCTACCGCCCTGAAATGGAACATGACAACTGCGGAATTGGTTTTGTTGCTCAACTGAAAGGAGTGAGATCCCATTCCATCATTCAACAAGGACTGGAAACCCTTGAGAATATGACCCACCGTGGCGCTGAGGGCGCTGACAGCAAAACCGGCGACGGCGCCGGGATTCTCATACAGGTGCCTCGCGATTTCTACCTGATGCAGGGGTACTCCATTCCACGCGACGGGCAATTTGGAACCGGTCTGGTGTTCCTGCCCCAGGACAAGAAATCCGCAAAAGAATGTGAAGATATCCTGATTCAGATCATCGCAGAAGAAGATGTTGAGTTTATTGGATTCAGGGAGGTGCCCACAGACAATTCGATACTGGGTGATATCTCGAGATCTACGGAACCGGTGATCAGGCAAGTATTGTTAGGAGGAACAGAGGCTGACCAGGAGTCACTTGAGCGAAAGCTCTACATTATTCGCAAACGTGCTGAAAAACACATTGCAGCCTCAGAGATAAGGGAAAAAAGTTTCTTCTATATTCCCAGTCTTTCCACCAAGGTGCTAATTTACAAAGGCATGCTTACCAGCGAACAACTGGGCGACTATTTCCTGGATCTGCAGGATACGCGTCTCGAAAGTGCCATTGCGCTGGTCCATTCCCGCTTCAGCACCAATACATTCCCCAGCTGGGACCTGGCACAGCCTTTCCGGATGCTTGCACACAACGGGGAGATCAACACCGTGAAAGGGAACCGTTTCTGGATGGCAGCCCGGGAATCCATCCTCAAGTCAGAGAATCTGGGTGACCTTTCGAAGATCTACCCTGTCATTGAACCTGAGAAGAGTGATTCTGCATCGCTGGACAATGTACTGGAGTTTCTCGTCATGAGCGGAAAATCCCTGCCATATGCCATGTCCATTCTGATTCCTGAATCGTGGAACGAGAAAAATCCTATCTCCCGTGAACTGAAAGCCTTTTACCAGTACCATTCCACATTCATGGAGCCCTGGGACGGACCGGCATCTCTTATCTTTTCCGACGGAAGGTATATAGGCGGAACGCTGGACAGGAACGGTCTGCGTCCCTCCAGGTATGTGATCACCAATAATGATATCATGGTGATGGGATCCGAAGTTGGTGTGCAGACCTTCCCTGCAGAAGAGATCCGTGAAAAAGGAAGACTCCGTCCGGGCAAACTATTGCTTGTGGATACTAAGGAAGGGACCATTAAGTATGACCCAGAGATTAAAAAAGAGCTGGCCAGTGAGCATCCATACATAGACTGGATCAAGGAAAACATGGTGAGCCTGGAGAAGATCGAGACCGGACAAAAAGCACCTGCCGGCATTGGAGCGGCCCATGATA
>CAZPTO010000157.1:0-7745 GCA_964589155.1 uncultured Bacteroidaceae bacterium
GGAGCTGCCGATGCCATCCAGGATTCCTGGTACGACAGGATCATGCTGGGTTTTAAGAGGATCTACCGCAGGGAGTATACAGAAGTGCTGCCCGCGTCAGATTTTTATGCGCAGAATGTACATTTCACAATAGATCTTGAATCCCCTGAGGGCACAACCCTGCTTAACCTGGAGACGGATTTCTATGATAACCTGTTTGAATTTGGTGGTGAGGAGAACAACCAGGTAACAAAAGAGGTGTTTATCAAACGGGATGAATCGCGTGTCCCGGACCTTTCCCTCGAGCGCCTCGAGATCACCAACAGCAACCTTACGGCAGGCGACCTGCTTATGCTGGATTATGCGGTACTGAATAACTCAGCTTCCACACCCAGGAATGGATGGAATAACCACCTGAGAATCTACGATTCGGATGGCAGGCTGGCCTGGCAGAAAGAGCTGAAACATTTCGGCAATATACTTGCAGGCGAGGTGTATGCCGGAACACATGAAATCCAGTTGCCCTATACCCTTGCGGGAGATTACACATTCGAGCTTGAGGTGAACAACAGGAGAACCCTGGTGGAATATAACCGGGACAACAACAGGGGTGAAACTTCAGCAAATGTGATCGCTTACATACCGCCTGATTTGCAGGTTGAGGATGTCCAATATGCTTCCTGCTGTAACCTGTTTGCCCTCCAGGAAGATGAGATCACCCTTAATATTCTGAACAATGGCCCGGGAATCCTGGAAAACAAGAAATTTACCATAAAGATCTGGCTTGCTGAAGATGCGGCAGGCAGTAATGCTGAATCCCTGCTGGCACACCGCGAGGAGTATACTATTTCCAGTGAAAGCAATGCAACCATAACAATTCCTGTAAAATTCAATGCACATTTGTCTGGTGATTATTATACCATCGTCGAACTGGATACAGAGAATGAGATCTATGAAGGCAAGGAAGAAGCAAACAACCGGTATGTGACCGGATATACTGTATTTATTGATAATGATCCCATTGCACTTTATCCCACAGCTATTTCCATTACAAGCCCTGTCGATCCTGACTTCAGTCAGTCATTAAGCATTGCTTACACTGTGGCGAAAGGGACAGAAAAGCAACTCAGCCGGACCATTGAAGACCACGTGATCGTTTCCTCCGACCGCAAGTATGATGCGGAAGATTACCGCTTCAGGGAGTTGTTCCCGGTATACAGGAATATCCCGGCAGCAACCCCGAGCTTCGAAGGAACACTTCGGGGATATATTCCCAACTACCTGAATCCGGGTTGGTATTACATAGGGGTGCTCACAGATGCCCGCAACAATGTAGTCGAACTGGACGAAACCAATAACGTGCTATTTACTACGGACAGTTTCTACCTGGATTTCACGGTAAAACTGGAACTTGACACGCCGCAAACCTTATCCTTCTATGAGGGAACGGTAGGTGGCCAGGAAGCATTCAGCCTGGAAAGACCGGCTGGCAAAGGCATGATCGCAACGGTTGATTTCAGCGAGGACCAGGCATCGACGGAATTGTACCACAGGGTGGGATCCATGCCCACGCGCACAACGTTCGATAACCGTTACAGCGATCCGTTCCTGGCTGACCAGGAGGTGATCGTCGGAGTAACGGATACGGCCACTTCGGATTATTTGCGCATCATTGCAAACCGTGTGCCCTGGCTGGACAATTCGCCTGGCGATTTCGATTGCTGGACCAGTTATATGGCTGGAAGTGGCGGGAATGTCATGACATTTTTTAATCAGACATGTGATTTACCGGATCCTGTTCCCTATACGGTCACTGCTTCGGGAGCAGAATACAGCATTCTCCGGTCGGTACCGGATTCAGCCAGTTACCTGGGTTCCTCCAACCTGCTTATCCAGGGATTCGATTTCGAGGAAGGTATGCAATTTTCAATGGTAAATGGTACTGAAAACATACCTGCAAGGCGGGTTAAAATCATCTCCAGTACGGAAGCGGTAGCCGTGTTCGATTTCCGGGAAAAACCGGAAGGGTTGTATGATATTGTTGCAGAAAAGCAGGGTGGCGAAACCACAGTGCTGGAGGATTATTTCACCGTTTTTGAAGGGTCACCACCCAGTCCGTGGACAAGTATCAATCACTCTGTGAGAACGGAGCTGATCAATAAGAAGTTCTACGTCAATGTCGATTTTGGTAATTATTCCTACGTCAATGGGTACGATTACTGGCTGATCTTTGCCATTGCCACTGAATCAGGAAGCCTTGATCATCTATCTTCCAACTACATTGGTTCTTCCGAAGAGGACATTATCGCACAGCTGGAATCCAATCCAAATCCAACGGGTGATTCACTCTATGTGGATATCGACAGTATCAGGTATTACGCCTACTGGATCCCGGTGCTGCCTCCGCGTTCCCAGACTACATTCAGCTATATTATCGACAGCAAGGAAGAAGACTATATCCTTACCATGGCAAGGATGTACCAGCAACCACTCAGCATCTTTAGTTTTGAACAGGATATTGATTATGTAGGCCAGAGTGTCACAGTTGCAAAAATGCTGGATGAGATCTTTGACGGATCGACTACCATCAACAGCAACCTGTTGGAGGGTGGTCTGAAAAAGTCCAGTGATTATGGTACAGCTGGTGCCAAGAACGACCTCAGGTGTGAGGATCTGAATATTCAAAAAGTAGAAATGCAGATTGCCCAGGATGTACAATCCTATGCTGAATATGTGCATGGTGGTGCAAAGGCCACCGCTGGTGCAAGCGATCTGGGTGATGCATTTCAAAAGGCAATCAAAAGCAAGAAAGATGCATTCAAAGAGGATGTGGAGGGCGCCTTTGATGTGACCGGAAACGCACAGGAAGCAGGTAAAGATTTTGCTAAAAAGAAGCTGGATAACATGGTAAGAAAAGATGAGGGCATCCTTGATAACACAAAAGAATATGCCAAGGAATTTTACAATTCAGTCAGTCCGTTTGAAAAACTGCGCGAGGCCGTGGAGCCCGAAGAAGTTCCCTTCGAAAAACTGCTTGAGAAGACGTTCAGCTGCATTGATCCGGATAATGTGGAAAAGAATTTTAAGAAATGCTTCATGAGAATCGAGCACAGAACGCTGAACAAGGTCACCTATGCACCAGTCAAATCTGAGGGTTGCAACCATCCGCCGGGAACGTTTGGAAATAATGGTACCGATGTGGTAGCATCGAAGGATCCAAATGCCATCATCGGACCCGAGGGCGTGACAGAAGCCCAACTGGTAACAAAACAGGAGGAACTGCAATACACGATCCTGTTCGAAAATATGCCGGAAGCCTCTGCTCCTGCAAGGTTTGTGGCAATCGACAATGACCTGCCTGAAGGCCTGTCCCCGCAATCCTTCGCAGTGACTTCATTTGGATTCGGCGATACCGTTATCCAGGTGGAACCCACCAACAGGCTGACCTACAGGATGCAGCTGGGTAAAACCTACAATTACCAGGAGCTTCAGCTGGTTGCCGGGATTGACATTGTTAACAACAGGGCATTCTGGCGGTTCTCAACCATCAACCCGGAAACAGGCAACCTCACCACGGATCCGCTGAATGGATTCCTGCCGCCCAATGACAGCACGGGCATTGGAGAAGGTTTTGTCACTTACAGGATAAAAGTGGATCAGCAAACACCCGGCGGAACAGAAATTTTGAACCAGGCGGAGATCATTTTTGACCAGAACGAAGTGATCCCCACCAATGTCTGGAGCAATACGGTGGCCAGTCCGGATCCCGTCAGCATGGTCAATGAACTTCCTGAAACTACCGGGGACAGTACCTTTACTATCACCTGGGAGGGACATCCCGGCGCTACTTCAGCAGGCATACGCGGGTATGACATCTATGTGGCGAAAGATGAAGAACCCTACACCCTTCTGCTGGAGAATACTGTTTCCACCAGCACTTCCTTTACCGGTGAAAGCGGCTCCATGTACAGCTTCTACAGTGTACTGCAGACATTGGACGGTGTGATTGAGGCGGCGCCGGAATCGGCCGATGCCGTAACGACCATCCTGGCAGTGGACGACACGACGGGGAACGACACAACGGAAGTCAGTGTAGAAGCATTTTTAAACGGTTTACAGGAGGATGAACTGTTCACAAGGATCTATCCTGTTCCTGCAGAGGATGTGCTCTTCGTGGAGTATGCTTCCAATCACCCGGTTACCCTCAGGTTACTGGATCTGAACGGAAGGGTATTGCAGGAAAAAGTTCTTAAAGCCTCAACCTCTGCTTCTTCCTCTGCTTCTGCAGACGAACTCCGTGTGCAGATGGATCTCGGTGCTTATGCAAAAGGGGTGATGATCCTTGATATGGACAACGGGCATACCAGGAAATGGACCAGGGTGGTAAAATATTGATCACCCGGTCCATATCAACCGGATTTACCGGCGCTCCCGGCTTTAAAGGTAATTGAAATGCAGCTCGATCCAACGGCTTTGCATACCCTGCGGTTATACATGTCAGCAACGGGAGCACAGCATTATGAGATATTTATCGTGATGCTTATCTTTGTTAGCCTGTAAGACGAAAACCATGAAGAGCTACCACTCCCCATTCCTGGCTGCTGCCGCTATGATTTCAGCACTAACACTGTTTATTTTATCTGCATGCAACCGGCAAAAGGAGATCATCTCCGACTGGGAATCCTACATAGAAGAACACGAGGCATGGCAGGAAAATCGCCTGCAGCGCCTCAAGTCAGATCGCGGATGGCTGAATCTCGCCGGTCTCTTTTGGCTCGAACCCGGGGAAAACACGTTCGGTTCCGACTCCTCCAATGACATCATATTCCCTGAGAGATTCCCGGATTTCGGCGGGTCCATTGTCCTGGATGACACCACCGTTGAACTTATTGCCCGTCCGGAGCCGGAAATCATGGTGGATAGTGCACCCGTATCAGATATGATGCTGCAGCACGATCAGCAGGAAAACACCACCACGATGGACCTGGGCAGTTACCGCTGGTATATCATCAAACGGGGCGAGCGGTACGGAATCCGGCTGCGTGACCTGGAACATCCGAGGATCAATGCACTGGACCACATTCCTTCCTTTCCATTCGACAAACAATTCGTTGTGAAAGCCGAACTGGTGGAATTCGATTCGGCACGTACCGTGGAAGTCCCCACGGTCATCGATGGGTTCAGTGAGTTTTACAAGGCTCCTGGCGAACTGGTTTTTAAAATAGGAGGCAAAAAACAGTCCCTGCTACCATTTGAGGCTGGCAAAGGATATTTCCTGATTGTGGGCGATGCCACCAACGGACTGGAAACATACGGTGGCGGGCGTTTCCTCTACACGGAAATGATCGACGGCAACAAGGTGATCATCGACTTCAACAAAGCCACCAACCCTCCCTGTGCCTTTAGTCCGTATGCCACCTGCCCGCTACCACCCCTGGAAAACATCCTGGATGTGGAAATCCGGGCCGGGGAAAAAGCGGTACACCTGGAGTGAATGAACCGCCTGAAAAAGAGGCACACATGGACTGATATACGGGTAAAGGCAGCAGCAAAAGAATTTGACCTGTAGCTGACATCCGCGTCTTTGGCACTGTACTGGTTTAAGAACCAGCAAGTGAGCCATGAAATAAAATCAATGTAACGACAAGAACGAAGCGGATCTGATTATTGCTTCAGGATTTTTTTGAATATGTCCCCATGCCCCGATTCAATTTCCAGGAAATAGATCCCGGCGGGCTGATCTGCAACAGGTATCCGGCTGTTCCCATCGAAAACACCCAGGAGCTTGCCGGTCATATCAAAAAGACGGACCCGGCCAGGGGTAGAACCATCCACTGCTACGATCCTGATCTCATTCAGCGCAGGATTGGGTACCACGTTAAACATACCTGTATGTCCATCTTCTGTAGTGCCGGTAATAGGCATGGAAAAGAGCCGGATATGATCAATGTTCCAGCCTTCATGGGAGGGATCATTCCCGTCACTGATGAAATTGAACCGCAATAACATGGTATCCTTATAGCCTGATCCTGTTTTTGTCAGGCAATACTCCCATCCAAAACGCACCTTCGACCATGTATGCAATTCGCCGGAGAATCCATATTCACCGTTATACAGGGTATCTGATTGCGAATACAATCCCTCAGTTTCAAAATCATCTCCGGGAACGTAACATGCTGAACGGTCCACGATAATATTTGTCCAGGTTTGCCCGCCATCGTAAGAAACTTCTATGTAACCTCCGTCCTTCCCTGCTTCTGTATCCAGCCGGTGCATGAACTCCAGGTAAACACTGTAGGGATAATGATCGACATTCTGCTGATTGATCAGTAATGTAAACTTGCTATGGTTGTTTGGAGGGTAAAGTGGTGCTGTGCCGGTAAATACAGAGTACCATCCCGCATAGGAACCTTTGAAAACCAGTTTATTCGGTATACCAATTTCCCAGATACTGGCTGCTGTGGTGTCTAGCTCCAGGAATCTGGACGGCTCCTCAAATGTGATAATGTCCCATGTATGCTCTTCCCGCTGTCCGTAGACGAGCAAAATGGAAAATAATATAATCAGTGTGATCAACGTTCTTTTCATCATTGGGGTGTTTTTTAACGTAATGAAGCATTTATATACCATCCGCCCGCTTTACCTCATACCGCACATTCCCATCAATATCCCTGAACCTGAAGAACAGTTCCGGCTGCTTCCCTGCCTCGACAAGATCCACCTGAAGAAATCCCCCGCCCCAATCATCAGTCTGGACGTAGGGTACGGTTAATTCAGCATTGGGGTCTGTGGACTTCGGATCACCAGGCAATCTGCCGGCACGGGAATTCTGGTCAATGAATGCTCCGCAGCTGAACTCCTCCAATCCGTTGGGATAAATGGAATGATATTGCCAGTGGCGGTCGCCGCAGATGATATAGAATCCTTCCCCGATCAGGTCCTGTTGCTCCAGGAAACTGAAAAATTCATCCCGCTCGGTCTGAAACCCGCCCGGGTTGGTATGGTTGTCTTTTTTATAGGCATCGTCGGGTCCCACCATGGGCGTCGGGGAGATCAGGATCTTATAGGTCGCATCACTTTCTGCCAGGGTGCGCATGAGCCACTCCTTTTGTTCTTTCCCCCAGATGGACTTCCCGACCGTGTCTTTGCTATTGTTCGGACTGCGGTAATCTCTGCCCTCGACAAACCACAACTGCAGGTCCCTGCCCATGCGGTGCGTCCGGTAGGTCTTATCATCCGGATCTGAGGGATCTGTTACCGGCACCTGTTCCTCAAAAATCTCGATTCCCAGCTGACTGGATGGCTTCCGGTCATTATGAACGGTATCGCAGTCATTGTAACGGTGGTCGTGGTCATCCTTCAGGAAATAGACCGGTACCTCCAGGCACATCTTTTGATTACGTGGCATAGTAAAAAAACGGTGCCATTTCGCGCGCAATTCATCGGGTGTGCGTGCCCACATGGCAGGATCGCTGGAGGGCTTATCATAATAGACCACATCGCCATTGGCAATGAAAAAATCAACACCCAGCTTCCGCACTTCATCAAAAGCCTCGAAACCCAGTTCACGGTCACGCCCGGTGGCCCCCAGCAGCCTGGGCTCATCTGCAAATTTCCTGTTCCGGGCGGTATCCATTCCGTAGTAGTGCTCGTAATTGAAACCGGTAGCAATAGCAAAACTGATCTCTCCTGCCTGGTCTTTTCCTGGGAAAGTCGTAAATGTTCCTGTTTTACTTGCCGCCTGCTCACCGGATGGTAATTCAGCG
>CAZPTO010000158.1:0-7729 GCA_964589155.1 uncultured Bacteroidaceae bacterium
GAAGGCTGGCGACCTTCCCAGCTGACCTCCCTTTTCATCGATAGACAATACGGTCCGGTCATCCGTAAATGACCCCAGGTATCCCGGAGGCAATCGCTGACTCGTGCACTCCAGCCAGATGGAATCCTCCTCCATGGGGACCATCAGGATCGCGTGATTGAATTGCAACATGGAGGGATGTTCCTTGTGGATACGTTTTGAATTTGATCCGGCATTCACAGCGGTATACACCGATTTGACCCCGGCTACCTTCAGCAAGGCCGCCATATAGTTGGAAAGCGCTTTGCAGTCGCCATAGCTGACTTCGTGGACACGTTGTGCTTCAATGGGTTCCAGTCCACCCAGACCGACAGATATGTTCACATACCGCACCCTGTCCTGCATATACCGGTACAGGCACTCCACGATTTCCCGGTCGGTGGTACAGTCCTGGTAAACCTCCCTGATCTCTTCCTCCGTCTCCGGGGTAAACTCCTGCTTATCCTCCACGAGCTTCCAGATCCACTTACCGTAATCTTCCCAGGTCTCCGCACTACCCTGCACACCGCCATATTCAAATTCAACCGGTCCCAGGTACATCCCCGGGAAGTATTCCCCGATGTTTCGTGTGAGTGGCTCTTTGCGGATCGCCGGGAGATCCTCCGCCTTCCATTGGTAGATCTCATAATCGCTGTTAGAAAGGGTCTCCGGTTCAAGCTCCATCCCGACCGGGTAAAATTTCAATTGCTCCCCCTGCGGCATCTTTACCGTGTATTCTGAATGCTGTACCGAAATATCATACCCGGGAATGACCTGCCATGTAGGGTAAGACAATACGCTTTTCAACACGAGTGTGTAAGTGTATTCCACGGTGTATGGAAAGGGACTGCTCTCTTCCACGATCACCTTGGCCCGCTTGTCTTCATACAAACTGTAGGAGGCAATATTGCTTACATCGTGAATATCTCCGGATTTGATCTTCCTGAGCTTTTTCCCTTTCGCATCATAAATGGTTCCTGAGATCCGCCTGTACTTCATGAATTTATTGTATGACCTGATAAAATAGGCATACTCCTTTCCATTCTCATTCAAGACGGTAACAGCATACCTGCATTCCATTTCGGCACTGCCATCTGCATCCACTTCAAGATGTTTTTCATCCACCCTGACCACCGCCACGGCATTTTCCATGAGCGCTTCCGGAATTTCAGATACCGCCAGGCTCCGCTCTCCTGCCGGATATCCGGCCCTTGCAAGGTTATTCCCTGCTGCATGCCCACTGGGCAGCGCCAGGCACATGACCATCAGTAAAAATATACTTCTCATGAGGCACGTTTTTTAAGTATGATGTTTTCCTGCTCCTTTTGCACGACCAGGTTGAAAAGCATTTTCAATTCTTCATATTCGTGTTCGAGGAAGACAGGCTTCCTGATATCAAACATGATCGCCAGTTGAATGTTGTTCCCATCCTGCTGGATCTTGTATTGGAACATGATTGATTTTTCCTGGTTGACAACCGAAACAGATTCCGGAACCTGCTGCACCGTGTATCCTTCAGGAATAGTCAGGTTAAAAATGCTCATCTCCCTTTGTGGGGTCGTGAAATCCACCGGGTAGACCCGCTTTTCAAGCTTAAAAGGATTCTCATCTATCCGTTCAAACAATACCGGGTTGATGGTAAGCAGATCACCGATATTGCTGATATTACCTTCGATCTCCACAGCCATCTTTTCAACGACATTTCCGTGGGGATGCTCATTTATGTTGTTTTGATAATCCTCCACAAGGATCCCTTTATTGTCATTCTCAAATGCTTCAAGATAATCGTCGATGCTGTTGTATTCATCAAAATTCCTTCTGAAGGATACTGCGCCATAGTCTGAATGTGTAATGCTCATGTTTCCGGTCACAACTCCTGAATCGTCGATCTTCAGCACACAGGAATTGATCGTTGCATGCGCCTCACCGGGGATATAATGTATCCATTTGCATGCATCCTCATCATCATTGTCCAGCATGAATCCGCCACCGTTCATACACCGGTCGGGCAACATGCCCAACGGTGCATATTTGTCCGAAGCATCAATGAGTATCTCATCCCCTCCCACCTTTACCAGCGCCATGACATAATTGAACTTATTCAGCGTCGGAAAGTAGGGATTGATCTTTCCCCTGGAACGATGGCTGCTCAGGACGGGGTTCACCTCAATATCCAGCTTACGCATCATGATCATGAAGAGGAAATTCATATCAGCAGAGTTACCGGTCCCATCCTCCCATGCCTCCTTCATGCTTTCGGAAGGATGCATGCGCGATATCTCATTCCAGCTGACATGTTGATGCAAGACTTCAAGTGCCTGCGAGATGCGTTCCAATGTGTCTTTGGAATACTTACTTATCTCATCCACAGCATCTCCCAGGAAAAGACCAGGCTCTTGCATAGAGTTGTAGTACCCGGAGAGATCGCAAAAGTATTCATTCACCGCCTCCCAGCTGGTGGAGATCTCTTTGTAGTACATTCCCCGCGGATTGTTGATGTGTACGCTTTGCATATCGATCAGCACACTGGTCATATAGTTGTTTTCTGAATCGGTATACGGCTCCGGCCTGAACGCCGGCATATCCCGCGCAATATACCTTCCCCTTTTCACAACCTCCAGGGATTCATAACCGATTTGGGAAAATGTAAAGCTGAAGTCTTCGTTGTAAGGTACATACAATTCGCTGTAGCGAACCGGCACATTGAGCTGAAATTGCCATATCGAAGGATAGCCTTTATAAGTATAGATAATATCCACCACCGATCCCTCCCTCACATTCGGGGGTGCTACCCTGACGTTGGAGAACCTTCCTGACCGCTCAACGTAAATATGGTCCCTGCTGATCCGTTCCTTTTCAATCTTTCCATCTACGGAATTCAGGACAAATCCGGTAAAAGAACCTTTTGACCGCACCGGTGCCTCGAAGATCAACTGACCGAGTCCCTCCCTGGTAAAGATCTTGATCCGCCGCATGCGTGTGAAGTTGACCTGCTCCACATTGAAGTAGCCATAATCATATAAGATGGCAGCATTGACCGTCGAATCACCTGGATAATACTCCATTTCAAGGTCTGCCATTTTTATTTTTCCGGGCTTGAAAGGCCGTTTCTGGGCATGAAGCGCCGTTGCAGTGATACACACCGCAATTACCAATAGAAGTGTTCGCATGTTGTTATTGTTGGGTTATACATCGGGGAAATTCGGCTTAATTCCTGGCTTAATATACAATTGGCTTTCAGGATTAAGATAGTGAGAAATTCCTGACAGGCAATCAGGCCTGAAAAATCCGAACAACACCCTTATTTAGAACGTTTAAGCATTAGTACAGGGATGCGTGCTAACAAATTGAATAAATGCATGATAGATGACAGAGTGATACAGGAAAAACACCCGCACTCTAAAATATGTTTTTCAACATAAAATTGTTGTTAACAAAATAACATCACTCTTTTTATATTTGTACTAGTTATTCTGTAGGATTTATAATTTTAATCGTTTAAAATAATGAAAAAGCAATATTTAATCATACTCAGTGCACTTGTTTTTGGTCTTCAAACCGGGATCGCACAGGAAAGCTTCAGGCTGGATGAGCGAAACAGCGAGATCATCGTGGAAGGTACCTCATCGGTACATGACTGGGAGATGACTGCGACGGAAATGAATGCCAGCATCAAGCTTGCGATCGAGGAGAACAGCATCAAAGACATCGTCAATGTCGACTTTTCAATGCCCACTGAAAAGCTGGAAAGCGACAACTCCATCATGAACAGGAAGTCCTGGGATGCCCTGAGGTCAAAAAAACACGAATCCATTCGTTTTGACCTCAACAGGGTAACCGGCTTTTCAATCAATGGAAGAACATTCAGCGGAACAGCTTCAGGCAGCCTGGTCATTGCAGGGAAAAGCAAGCAGGTGACCATCCCCTTCACCGGGAACATCAAAACAGGCAACACCATTACCGTCAGCGGACAGGAAAAGATCAATATGAAAGACTTTAACATCTCTCCCCCCACGGCCATGCTGGGTACACTGAAAACCGGGGAAGAGGTAACCGTGAAATTCAACATGGATTTCGTTTCTGAATCACAATATACCGAGCTGCTCCAGTAAACAGCTCAGCATCCCGGAAAATATACCGGGTTGCTGCAATTGAGATTGGAGCATCCCGGAAGGGCCCGAACCAACCAGCAGATGATATGAAACACATGTCTGCATACAGGATATTCTCAGCAAAACACTTCATTCCAGTAGTGTTGGCGCTCATTCTTTATGCCTCAGATGCTGACATGCTGCAGGCCCAACAGGCCGATCCCCAACCCGCGCTTTCATCCATCAGCAGCGCCTGCAACAATTATATCAGCATCACAGGAGAGACGAACATCAACAATTTCAGCCTCGACCAGTTTGTGCCGGAAGACCTGATCTGCGGGGTGGGTGATTCACGCTGGATCAAATTACCCGAAGAGAATGTGTACCTGATCAGGGTCCCTGTCAGGAACTTCGATGCATCCAACAGGATGGTCTACAGGGATTTTCTCGAGCTGATCGATGTGATTGAGCATCCCTATATCAGCATCTTCATCGAGGAGGAACAATTTCAGCTCCTGTTCCGGGACCAAAGTTACCTGAGGCCCAGGATCGGGATCTCAGTCGCAGGCACAACCCGGTACTACAATGTTCCCTGCCGGGTTTCAAATTGCGTGGATGGGAAAATCGCTGTCAGCGGACAAAAGACCCTTAAACTTACTGATTTTAAATTAGCTCCACCGGAAAAAACGATGGGTTTGATCAGAGTACAAAACGAACTAATTATTAATTTTGAATTTAGTTTACCATCTGAGTCAGGGATCAAACTCTCGAAAATTTGAAATTTAGCACACGCACAAGATACGGCATCAGGGCAATGATCGAAATCGCGCATCATTCTCCCGAACCCGGCATTTTTCAGAAAGATATTGCGAAAAACCAGGATATCTCCAACAAATACCTGGACCATATCATTCACGGGCTAAAGGTAGCCAGGCTCATTGCCAGTGTGAAGGGCAAAAAGAGCGGGTATGTGCTGACCAGGCCGGCCGGCCAGATCACTGTATTTGAAATTCACAGCGCTTTTGAACCTGGTATCTGCGTGATCGACTGCCTGGACAACGCTTACCAGTGCGACCGTAAGGATGGATGCGCGGCGCGCGGTTTCTGGGGTGCATTGAACCAACAGATCACCGCATACTTCAAATCTGTTACCCTGCAGGATCTTGTGGAGAAAAAAACCATCCTGGAGGATATCGAAACCTCCTGATCCATCAGCAGGTCCGCAAGAAGCAATGACCATTGCACCGCATCATTGCTTCATCCTGCCAGCAATGAGCATCACTCCCCGTCTGCTTCCGGTTCCTTCAGGTACCTGTCCAGCCATCCCCTGAACTCGCGTTGCCACAGGATGCTGTTCTGCGGTTGCAACACGAAATGCGATTCCTCAGGGAACACGAGCAACCTGGTCTCAACACCCAGTAATTTCGCGGCATTGAATGCCTGCATGCTCTGCGTATAGGGGATCCGGAAGTCATACTCCCCGGTGATGATCAATATCGGCGTATCCCATTCACTCACCCGCAGGTGGGGTGAAAACCGGTAATTCCGGGGTTTGGGAACATCCCAGTACGCCCCGCCATTGTCATGGTGCACGAAAAACACCTCCTCCGTCTCGGTATACATGCTCTCCATATTGAAGATTCCGCAATGGGAGATGAAGGTGCTGAACCGGCCCTCATGGATCCCCGCTAAATAAAACACCGAATACCCGCCATAGCTGGCACCGATAGCACCCAGCCGTTCCGCATCGATATACGGCGCTTCTGCATATACATCGATTGCCGTGAGGTAATCCCGCATATTCTGACCGCCGTAATCCGTCGATATCTGTGCATTCCACGCCTGACCGAACGTCGGTAATCCGCGCCGGTTGGGGGCGACCACTACATAATCACCCGCGGCCATCATCTGGAAGTTCCACCGGTAGGAGAAAAACTGGCTCACCGCACTCTGCGGTCCTCCCTGGCAATAGAGCAACGCGGGATAGGTCTTCGTGGAATCGAACCCCGGCGGCAGGATCTCCCACACCAGCATCTCCTTGCGATCCGTGGTCTCTACCCAGCGCGACCGCACCTCCCCCATCTCAATGTGATCGTAAATGTGCTTGTTCACGAAACTGATCTGCCGCGTCATGCCACTTTCTGTTTCTATCCTGAATAGTTCCGTGGCCATTTGCATCGACATCACCCCGGCGGTCATCACATCACCCGCCAGTTCAAAGGAGGTAATATCATGCATGCCGTCGGTGACCATGGTAATGTACATCGAATCCAGCACGATCTTACCTACCTGGTAGGTCGCATGATGACCGGTAATGAACCAGATGGCAGATCCGTCTTCACTCCAGGTGATGTGCGATACATTCTGGTCAAAATCTTCCGTGAGGTAGCTGATCGTCATAGCATCCAGGTCCATCAGCATCAGCCGCTCCTTATCCGCTTCATACCCGGGCGTTTCCATGCTTTGCCACGCCATGTACCTCCCGTCGGGTGAAAATGCCGGGTACTTGTCATACCCGTTCATCTCCCCGGTCATATTTGTCGTTTCACCGGTTGCCACATCGTACAGGTAGATATCCGCATCGGTGCTCACCGCATATTCATCGCGGCTCATCTTCTTGCAGGAATAAGCGATCTTGCTCCCGTCCGCATTCCAGGTGATCTCTGCATGGTCGAACCACGGCGAAAGGGGCGCCTCGTAAGGTTCTCCCTCCATGATGTCGACATGATTCACCAGGCGGCCCTCTGAAAACTCGGCCATGAAAATATGCGAGACATATTCATCTTCCCAGTGGTCCCAGTGACGGTACATCAATTCTTCGGTGATCATCACATTCGCTTCCGGCAGACCGGGATAGAGCTCGGCGGGGGTCTCCCTGAATTTGACCTCCTTCAGATACAACACGCGGCTGCCATCGGGGGAATACTCAAATCCGCTGATCCCCCCTTCCACGTCCGACACCCGGACCTTCTCCGCACCGTTGATATCCGTTTCCCACAGCTGCAAATCCCCTGAAGCATCGGAAAGATAACCAATCTTGCTGGTACCCGGTTTCCACCTGGGATTGAAATGTGACCCGTCACTTTCGGTCAGCTTCAACAGGTCGGTCCCCTCTGCAGTGATGGTAAAAAGATCCGTTACCTTTTCCTGCGTGACAGCATCGTATCGGGTCACGGTATACACCACCACCCTGCCATCGGGAGAAAGCCTGTGTTCCCCGATCCTGCCGAATTTCCACAGGATCTCCGGGGTCATCACCCCTCCTTCGATCTCCTCTTGTGTAAGTTCCCCGCTGAAATCAGGCCCGGTCTCCCGGGGCGCTTCATTATTGCAGGAAGAAAAAAAGAAAACGGTGCAACAGAGCACCACGAGTGTAGCGAATCCAATATTTTTCATAACCAATCGTTTTATAATCACATGAAATTAACACTTTTTCTCCAATCCGGCAACGGCAACGGCCTCAGTAATGAGATCAGCAATTGCGTCAGCAACAGCAGCGGCAAGGACGTCAGCAACGGCAACGGTAAGTACGTCAGCAACATCGCAAGCATCTGCAATGGCAACGGCATCGGCAACGACGTCAGCAACATCGCCAGCATCGGCAATGGCACCGGCATCAG